>JBOGSY010000016.1:0-15399 GCA_050691915.1 Candidatus Limnocylindria bacterium
CCGGCTAGACTGCTCCCGGAGGTGGCCGATGAACGCGATCCGAGCGCTGACCCTGTGCGCGGGGCTGCTCGTGGCGATGGCGGGGGCCGCGCCGAGGCCGGGGGAGGCGGCGGGCCGCCTCGTGGCGGTGGGACAGCTCGCCCCCGAGATCACCGGCGGCCCCTGGATCAACAGCGCGCCGCTCTCGCTCGCCGGGCTGCGCGGGCGGGTGGTGCTGGTGGAGTTCTGGACCTACGGCTGATACAACTGCAAGAACGTGATCCCGCAGTTGCGGGACTGGCACGCGACGTACGAGGCGCAGGGGCTGACGATCGTGGGCGTGCACTCGCCGGAGTTCTTCTGGGAGAAGCCGATCGAGAAGGTCGCGGGCGCCGCGAAGGAGCTGGGCGTGAAGTACCCGGTGGTGCAGGACAACGACTTCGCGATCTGGCGCCGCTACCGCAACTGGGCGTGGCCGGCCGCGGTCATCGTGGACAAGAAGGGCGTCATCCGGTTCACCCACATCGGGGAGGGGGCCTATTCCGAGATGGAGCAGCTGATCCGGCGCCTCCTGCTCGAGCCGTAGGTGGGCGCGCGGCCCGCCCCCCTCCTGATCTTCGGCGCGGTGTTCGCCGCCGCCGTCGTGCTGGCCGCCCTCGGCTATTTCTCGCTCCGCCGCTGGGAGGCCGCCGCCGAGCTGCAGCTCCGTGAGCAGGCGCGCGACACCGCGGTGATGGCGGCCGAGAAGGTGGAGATGGCGGTGGTCCGGGCCGAGCAGGACGGGATCGCCTCCCTGCAGGCGATCGCGGCCGCGCCCGACTTCGGCCCCGCCTCGGTCGAGGCCTGGCGGGCCCGGAACCCGCTCTTCGGCGCCGTCTACCTCTGCGATCGTCACGGCCAGGTGCTCTATCCGGTCCGGTGGACCCGGGACGATGGCGAGATCATCGCGGCCCTGCGCGCGGAGATCTCGGAGGGGCTCTGGGACCGGGGCGGCCGGCGCCGCCTGGAGGCCCGGGGCCAGGTGGTCCTCGCCGCGGTCATCCCCGGATCCTCCCGCGGTCCCCTGCTGGTCGGGCTCCGGCGCGACGATCAGGCCCTCCAGCGCGAGGTATTGCAGACGCTCGGCGGGACGGAGAGCAAGGGGGCGCTGGCCGTCCTCGACGGCAGCGGACGGGCCGTCTTCACCTCCCAGCCGCTCGACCGCGCGGCCCCGGTGCTGACCGTGCCCTTCGGGGAGGCGCTGCCCACCTGGCGGGTGGTGCTCTACCAGCCGCCAGGGCTCTCCCCCCGCGACATGGTGCGCCGCCAGACCATGATCTTCATGGCCGCCTTCACGCTGCTGCTGATGGTGATCGCGGCCGGGCTGGTCGCGACCTACCGGCTGGTACGCCGCGAGTCGGAGATCGCGCGGCTCAAGTCCGACTTCGTGGCCAACGTCTCCCACGATCTGAAGACGCCGCTGGCCCTGATCCGCATGTTCGCGGAGACGCTCGAGATGGGCCGGGTGCCCGACGAGGGCCGCCGTCGCGACTACTACGGTGTCCTCACCCGGGAGAGCGAGCGGCTCAGCCGGCTGATCGACAACGTGCTCGACTTCTCGCGGATCGAGGGGGGCCGCCAGCGCTACGACATCGCGCCCGGCCCGGTGGAGCCGATCGTCCACGAGGTGGTCGAGAGCTTTCGCCACCCGCTGCGCCAGCAGGGCTTCACCCTGGAGGTGACGATCGAGCCCGACCTGCCGGAGGTGGCCCTCGATGGGGAGGCGATGAAGCAGGCCGTCGCCAACCTGCTGGACAACGCCATGAAGTACTCGACCGACCGCCGGCGCATCCGGGTGGCCGCGCGCGCGGAGGGGGCGGGGGTGGCGGTCGAGGTGGCGGACGAGGGCATCGGGATCCCGGTCTCGGAGCGGGAGCGAATCTTCGAGAAGTTCTATCGCGTGGGGCGGAGCGAGACGCAGGGACGGCGGGGGAGCGGGGTCGGGCTGGCCCTGGTCAAGCACATCGTGGAGGCCCACGGCGGCCGCGTCACCGTGGACGGCGCTCCCGGCGAGGGCAGCCGCTTCACCGTGCACCTGCCCGGTCTCCCTCTCCTCTCAGGGGAGAGGGCAGGGTGAGGGGTGGTGGACTGACATGCCGCGCATCCTGATCGTGGACGACGAGCCCGAGATGCTGCGCGGGCTGGAGGACAACCTCCAGTTCGAGGGCTATCAGACCGTCACCGCCGCCGACGGCCGGAAGGGGCTCGCCCTCGCGCTCTCGGAGGCGCCCGACCTGATCCTGCTCGACATCATGATGCCGGGGATGAGCGGGTGGGACGTCTGCCGGGAGCTGCGCCGGCGCGGGCTCGACACCCCGGTGATCATGCTGACCGCGCGCGGCGAGGAAGTGGACCGCGTGCTGGGGCTCGAGCTGGGCGCGGACGACTACGTCACCAAGCCCTTCAGCCTGCGAGAGCTGATGGCGCGCATCCGGGCGGTGCTGCGCCGTCCAGGGCCGCGACAGAAGTTCGAGGAGTTCGCGTTCGGCGACGTGCGGGTCCACCTGCGGGCGCGCCAGGCGTTCAAGGGAGGGCGCGAGGTGCGGCTCACGCGCAAGGAGTTCGACCTGCTGCGCTACCTGGTCGAGCATCAGGGCGAGGTGATCACTCGCGACCGCCTGCTGGACGAGGTATGGGGCTACGAGCGGTTCCCCACCACCCGCACGGTGGATACCCATATCCTGAGGCTGCGGCAGAAGTTCGAGGACGACCCGGAGCGGCCGGCGCACATCCTCACCGCCCACGGCCAGGGCTATCGGTTCGTCGCGCAGAGAAGCGCGTCATGAGCGAGTCCGCGGAGGACCTGGCCCGGCGCACCCCGCCCGGTTAGGTGCTGACCCAGGGGGCGAGGGAGATCGGAACCCTCTCCCCTTCGGGGAGAGGGCAGGGTGAGGGGGCGGCTACGGCGCGAGAAACGCGCGCACGTGCCGGACGAAGTCGTCGGGGCGGTCGGCCGGCACGGTATGGCCCGCGCCGGGGATCTCCACCAGGCGCCCGTCGGGCAGGCGCTCCACCATCTTCTTGGCTACCTCGGGCGAGAGGATGTCGCTGTCCGCGCCCCGCACGACCAGGGTGGGACAGGGGATGCGCGCGAGCGGCTCCCAGAGGTCCACCAGGTCGCGGGGGCCCGCGCGCATCATGTCGCGCAGCCCCTTGGCGTACTTCCAGGTGAGCGAGCCGTCGGGCAACCGCTTGAGACCGTGGCGCACGCGCTGGCGCAGCAGGTCGGGATCCTGGCGCGGGTTGCCGCGGCGGATGTACTCGACCGCCCACGCCTCGCTCTCGATCCGCTCGGGCGCCTGGGCCATCATGTCCCGCACGCGCGCGAGGCCCGCGAGCGCGATATCGGGGCCGATGTCCACCACGATCAGCCGCTCGAGCCGCGCCGCGTGGGCGGCCGCGTACTGGATCGCGATGCGCCCGCCCATGGAGTGCCCGAGCAGGGCGAAGCGGTCCAGGTGGACGCTGCCCGCGAAGGCGGCCAGGTCGTCGGCCATGGTGGCCACCCGGTAGTCGTCGTCGGGCGCGGGGTCGCTGTCGCCGTGGCCGCGCTGATCGAGCGCGAGCACACGCCGGCCGGGCACGAGGCGCTCGGCCAGGTGATCCCAGACGCGGGCGTGGCCGGTGATGCCGTGCAGGAGGACCAGCGCCGGGGCCTCCGCCGGCCCCCAGTCGAGATAGCGCAGCGTGAGGCCGTTGACCCGGACGGAACGCTCGGTGAAGGACATGGCTAAACGGAGTCTAGCTTAGAATGCTCATGGCAGCCATGCCCTGGGGCGAATCCGACACCCGCGCCAAGCTGATCGACCCGGGCCTTCACGCCTGCGGGTGGACGGAGGACCTGATCCGCCGGGAGGAGACCGCCGGGGCGGTCGAGATCACCGATGGGCGGGCCCGGCGCCGCGCCCGGGGGCGAGTGGACTATGTCCTCCGCGTGAAGATCAGCGAGGGCAGCCAGCCGGTGGCGGTGGCGCTCATCGAGGCCAAGGCGGAGAACCTGCCCCCCGGCCACGGGCTGGAGCAGGCGAAGGCCTACGGAGCCTGCCAGCGCCTCAACGTGGCGTTCGCCTTCTCCTCCAACGGCCACCAGTTCGTGGAGTTCGACCGGGCCAGGGGGATCACGAGCGGCGCCCGGCCGCTCAACGAGTTTCCCTCCCCGGCCGAGCTGCGCGCGCGCTACGAGAAGGCGATGGGCTTCAGCCTGGACGCCCCGTCGGCCCGCCCCCTGGTCACCCGCTACGCGGGCGGGGAAGAGGGCACCCGTCGCTACTACCAGGACGCGGCAGTCCGGGCCGTGCTCGAGAAGCTGGCCCGGGGCGAGAGGCGGGCGCTGCTCTCGCTGGCCACCGGCGCGGGCAAGACGCGCATCGCGGTCAACCTCCTGCGGCGCATCGCCGACGCCGGCCAGCTCCACCGGGCGCTCTTCGTGTGCGACCGGGACGAGCTGCGCAGCCAGGGACTGGGCGCCTTCCAGAACGTGTTCGGGGCCGACGCGGCCTCGGTCTCGGGCGGCAATCCCCAGAAGAACGCGCGGGTGCTCATCGCGACCTACCAGACGCTCGACGTGGACTCCGAGACGGCCGACGCCAACTTCCTGACCACGCACTATCCGGAGAACTACTTCAGCCACATCGTCATCGACGAGTGCCACCGCTCGGCCTGGGGCAAGTGGTCGCAGGTGCTCACGCGCAATCCCGACGCGGTGCAGATCGGCCTGACCGCGACGCCGCGGACCCTCGAGATCGCGGAGCGGAGCCAGGAAGCGCTGGCCGACGCCCGGGTCTCCGCGGACAACCTCGCGCACTTCGGGCCGCCGGTCTACGAGTACGACATGAGCCAGGGCATCGAGGACGGCTACCTGGCCGCCTGCGAGATCCTGCGGCGGGACATCTTCCTGGACGACAAGGCGCAGCCCGATCGCGAGACGGGCCTGCAACAGGACGATCTGCGCGGCAAGACGCTGCGGGACGCCGACACCGGAGAGCCGCTCGGCTGGGTGACCGCCAGGGCCCGTTACGAAGCCGCCGCCTTCGAGGACCGGCTGCTCCTGCCCGAGCGCGTGACCGAGATGGCGCGCGACCTCTTCCGGCACCTCCTGGCCACGGGCGGCCCCGAGCAGAAGACCATCGTCTTCTGCGCCCGCGACCGGCACGCGGACGACGTCGCGGCCGCGCTGAACAATCTCTACGCGACCTGGTGTGCCCAGCAGGGGCGGCCCCGGCTGGAGCCGTACGCTTTCAAGTGCACCGCGGCGGCCGGTGGCCAGGAGTACCTGGCGGACCTGCGCGGCGCCTCCCGCCACCACTTCATCGCGACGACGGTGGATCTCCTGACCACCGGCGTGGACGTGCCCTGCGTGCGGAACATCGTCTTCTTCAAGTACGTGCGCTCGCCCATCGCGTTCTACCAGATGGTGGGCCGGGGCACGCGCATCGACCCGGCCACCGGCAAGCTGATGTTCCGGGTCTACGACTACACCGACGCCACGCGACTCTTCGGGCAGGAGTTCCGGACGCGCTTCACGCCGCCGCGCAAGGAGCCGGCGGCGCCGGGTCCGGACGGCCCCGCCACGCCCCCGGAGCGGACCATCCAGGTCGAGGGCTTCGACGTGCGGGTGAGCGATGCCGGCCGCTACATCGTCACCATGGTGGACGGCCGCGCCATGCCGGTGACGGTGGAGGAGTACAAGACGCGCGTGGCCGAGCGGCTCGTGGCGGAGGCGCCCACGATCGAGCGCTTCCGCGCCTGCTGGATCGTCCCGCCGGAGCGCCGCGAGCTGCTGGGGCGCCTGCCCGACGCCGGCCGCTCGGCGCTTCTCGTGCGCGCGCTCGAGAGCATGACCGACTACGACCTCTACGACGTGCTGGCCGAGCTGGGCTATGGCCAGGCTCCGCGCACGCGCGAGCACCGCGCGGAGGCCTTCGGCTACAAGCACGCCGGCTGGCTCGCCGGCCTGCCCGCCCGGAGCGCCGCCACCCTGAACGCGCTGGCGCGCCAGTTCGCCCGCGCCGGCACCGACGGCCTGGAGAGCCCGGAGGTCTTCCAGACCCCCGAGGTCGCCCGGGCCGGGGGGGTCAGCGCCCTGCGCGCTCTCGGCAGGCCCGCCGACATCCTGCGCGAGACCAAGGCGAGGCTCTTCGCGGCATGATCCCGGAGATGGAGCCCGTCTATCAGCTCAAGATCTCGCTGCAGGAGATCGAGCCGCCCATCTGGCGCCGCGTCCAGGTCCGGGGCTCGATCCTGCTGCCGCGCCTCCACACGGTGATCCAGAAGGTCATGGGATGGGACGAGGCGCATCTGCACGAGTTCATCATCCGTGGGGTCCGCTATGGAGAGCCCGAGCCTGACGAGCCCCACTACCACGTCGAGGCCGAGCGGAACTTCTCGCTTCGCGAGGTGGCCCCGCGGGCGGGCATGCGCTTCGAGTACGTGTACGACCTGGGCGACGGCTGGCAGCACGACGTCCTCGTCGAGCGCATCGACGTGCCGGCCGAGCCACTTCGCTCGCCCGTGTGCCTGGAGGGGCAGCGTGCCTGCCCACCCGAGGATTGCGGTGGGTTCCCCGGCTACGAGGACTTGCTGGAGAGCCTTCGCGATCCCGACCACCCGGAGCACGAGGAGCGCCTGGACTGGCTGGGCGGCGCCTTCGACCCCGAGGCCTTCGACCTCGCCGCGGTGAATCGGAAGCTGCGCCGGTTCAAGTGAGTAGCCGATGACGACGGATGCAGCGGCGTCAGCGCTGCCGCCTGGATGGCGACGAGTCCGACTTGGCGAACTCGCGGAGAACGATGAAGCATTTGCTGATGGGCCGTTTGGCTCAAATCTCAAGACTGAGCACTATTCCTCGGGAGGAGCGCGGGTTATCCGACTTCAGAATATCGGTCGGGATGTCTTTCTTGACGCTGACAAGGCATTCGTCTCTTTGGAGCACTTCGCAGATCTTCGTCGACATAGTGTGGTGCCGGGAGATGTCGTCGTAGCGGCATTGGGTGATGGAGCACGTCCCGCAGGGCGTGCATGTGTTATCCCGCCCGGGCTTGGTCCGGCAATGGTCAAGGCCGATTGCTTCCGGATCCGCCTCCCGGCGCACGTGATCCTACCGGCGTTTCTCTCAGGCTACCTGAATTCACCTCAATCGTTGGCACGTATCTCCGAGCGAATGAGAGGGGCTACTCGGCCTCGCGTTACCCTGGACATTCTCAAGCGACTGGATCTCGTTCTGCCTACTACTAGCGAGCAAGCCCGAACTGTGCGGGTTCTCGGTCTTGCTGCTTTGGCGATTGACCGGGCGCGGGCCGCTGTCGAATCACGGCTCGGGGCAGTCCGCGCATTCTCTAGTGCATCTCTCCGACAAGTATTCGGAGCTCGAGAAGCGAGTGCATGGCCAAGGGCGCGCCTCGGCGATCTACTTGCCGAACCCATGAGAACGGGAGTATCGCGGGCAGCGACGACCAGCTCGAACAGGCGATGTCTAACACTATCGGCGGTCCGAAACGGAAGTTTGGATCTCTCCGCGAGCAAACCTACCGAGGTGAGTGACCTGGAGGCCAAGGCCAATCGTGTTCTACCTCGAGCATTCTATGTGATCCGGGGAAACGGAAATCGGAGGCTCGTAGGTCGTGGCGGCTTCGCGCCAACGGTCATTGAATCCGAAGTTCTCTACCCGGACCTCTTGATTCAGGTGGTGACCGACTTCGAGGTAGTGACGCCTGAATACCTGAGATTCGTCTGGGACAGCGACGAGGTGAGACGGGACTTAGAGAGCCGTTCACGGACAGCCGCCGGCATCCACAAGATCAACCTACGGGGACTGGCGGAGGTCAAACTGCCGCTCCCTCCCCTCGAGGTTCAGCTCCATGTGGCAGCCATGCTTGGGGAGCAGATGGCGGAAGCACAGAAGGCCGAAACTGCCATCCGGGAGGAGTTGGTAACGATCAATGCGTTGGAGGCGAGCTTGTTCCGTCGGACGTTTTCCGGGGATCTTTGATGGAGCCATCAGCTCTGCCAGCATCTTTCTTCCGGCGGGCGTTCACTGGGGGGCTTTGAAAGATCCCTTGCTGTCCCTCGTCGGGTTTGAAAGAATCCTGTTGTGTCCTTTCAAAGCCCTGGCTGCTCTGAAGGATCTCTTTCAAAGCTGAGCAATGACGCTTGAATTCTAGCGACTTCCGAGCCAGGGCCGCGGGCCAGGTCATTCGCACGCCCCAGGGGTATGATGCTTTCCTCCCGGCTCCATTGCCCCCCAGCCTCGCTTATGACGATGACCTGGTCCTGACGCTCTCGCGTGCCGACGCGGCTCTGAGCGAACTGGCCGGCCTGGGCCGTCACTTGCCCAACCCTCATCTGCTCATCGCCCCGTACGTTCGTCGGGAGGCCGTGCTCTCCTCCCGCATCGAGGGCACGCGCACGACGCTCGCCCAACTATTACTCGACGAGGCGACAGACGGGGCCGGCTCTGATGCGCGTGACGATGTGAGGGAGGTCCGGAACTACGTCACAGCAATGGAGTACGGGATTGGGCGACTCAAGACGCTGCCGCTTTCCCTGCGGCTCGTGCGCGAGCTGCACGAGCGCCTCATGAGGGGCGTCCGGGGCGACCGGGCGACTCCGGGGGAGTTTCGACGCGTCCAGAACTGGATCGGAACCCCTGGAAGCACGCCGGCGACCGCCATGTACGTCCCGCCGCCTCCCGACCAGATGGACGAGCCCCTGAATGCCTGGGAGCGGTTCCTCCACGAGCGCGATCGTGTTCCGGATCTGATCCAGTGCGGCCTGATGCACGAGCAATTCGAGGCGATTCACCCCTTCATCGACGGGAATGGCCGGGTTGGGCGACTGCTGATTACCCTGTTCCTCATCGAGCGTGGCCGTCTCCCCCAGCCCCTGCTGTATCTGTCTGGCTATATCGAGGCGCACCGCGGTGAGTACTACGAGGCGCTCCAGCGGGTCCGCACCGATGGCGACTGGGTGGGTTGGTTGCGCTTCTTCCTGGTCGGGGTGGTGGAAACATCGCGCGAGGGTGTCCGGCAGGCAGGGGATCTGATGTCACTCCGGGAGAAGCTTCGAAAGCGTCTGCTCAAGCAGGCGCGTGCACTGGTCCTGCTGGATGTCCTGTTCGCGAATCCCTACCTCACCGTGGTGCGCGCCGAGAAGATCCTCGAGGTCTCAAACCCGACCGCGCGTCAGGCAGTGCGAGCGCTCGTGGACGCCGGCGTGCTCGCGGAGATATCGGGCCGGTCGTGGGGCCGGCTCTACCTGGCGCGGCCCATTCTTCGTGCCATCCAGGGGGACGAGGAGAGTCTGTAGCGATGGCCAGGGTTCCCAGGACCAACGGCAACGGCAAGCGGCTCGTCACCCAGCAGTCGGTGAACGCGGCGGTCAAGGCGATCTGCGACATCATGCGGCGCTCGAATTGCGCCGGGGCCCTGCAGTACGTGCCCGAGCTGACCTGGATCCTCTTCCTGCGCATCCTGGACGAGCGGGAGACGCGCGAGCGGGAGGAGGCCGAGGCGGTGGGGGTGGAGTACGCGCCGTCGCTGGAGGCGCCGTATCGCTGGCAGGACTGGGCGGCGCCGGACGGGCCGAAGCGCAAGGCCCTGCAGGCCGGGACGCTGGGGGGCTTCTTCGGCTTCGTCAACGCGGACCTGCTGCCCCACCTCAAGGCCCTGCGCGACCGGCCGGGAGCCACGCCGCGCCAGAAGGTGATCAGCGAGATCATGTCGGGCGTGGAGCGTACGCGCATCGACAGCGAGCGCAACCTCCTGGACGTGCTCGACAAGGTGAACGAGCTGAGCGGCGAACGGGTGGACCCGACGCACGTCTTCGCCCTCTCGCAGGTCTACGAGGGCCTCCTGCTCAAGATGGGGGAGAAGGGCAACGACGGCGGCCAGTTCTTCACCCCGCGCGAGGTCATCCGGGCGATGGTGCGGGTGGTGGATCCCCGGATCGGGGAGACGGTGTACGACCCCGGCTGCGGGACGGGCGGGTTCCTTGCGCAGGCCTACGAGCACATGGCCGGGCTCGGCAACGCCAACATCCACTCCGCGGAGCACCTCGACACCCTCAAGCGCCGCACCTTCTACGGCCGGGAGAAGGACAACGCGATCTACCCGATCGGCCTGGCCAACCTGGTGCTCCACAACATCGACGAGCCGCACATCTGGCACGGCAACACCCTGACCGGCCAGGAGACCTACGGCGGCCTCTTCACGGACGCGCCTGCCCTCTTCGACGTGATCCTGATGAATCCGCCGTTCGGGGGCAAGGAGGGCAAGGAGGCGCAGACTCGCTTCGCCTACAAGACCCGGGCGACCCAGGTGCTGTTCCTCCAGCACGTCATCGACGCGCTCAAGCCCGGCGGCCGGTGCGGCATCGTGGTGGACGAGGGCGTGCTCTTTCAGGTGAACCAGACCGCGTTCGTCCAGACCAAGCGCAAGCTGCTCGACGAGTGCGACCTCTGGTGCATCGTGAGCCTGCCCGCCGGCGCGTTCGTCAACGCGGGGGCGGGCGTGAAGACCAACCTGCTCTTCTTCACCAAGGGCGGGCCGACGGAGCGGGTCTGGTACTACGACCTGTCCGACGTGAAGGTAGGAAAGAAGAAGCCGCTCACGCTTGCTCACTTCGAGGAGTTCTTGCGCCTCCTGCCCGACCGGACGGATAGCGAGCGGAGCTGGACGATGGAGCGCGCGGCGATCGAGGCGAAGGGCTACGACCTCAAGGCGGTGAACCCGTTCGCCAAGCGGGACGAGGATTTGCGGACGCCGGAGGAGCTGCTGGACATCATCGAGGCGAAGGGGCGGGAGGTGGCGGAGGCGGTGGCGGCCCTGCGCGCCTTGTCAAGGTCGGAGGGCTGACGGTAGAGTGGGCTGCCCGCAGGGCTAGCCCCCATCCTTTAGCCCCTCACCCTGCCCTCTCCCCAGGGCAATAATATACTTGACTCACCGACCGAGACGGCTAGTATAGGCCCGGATGGGAACCCACAGCCGAGAGGGCAATTGTGAGTGCCATGGACGACGGTCACGGGTCCTTGGCGTTGGGGCACTTCCCGGGTGCGCCGTGGGACCTATCTGCGTGCCAACTCGTAACGTGGCTCGACATGCTTGAGTTCTCAGCAGGAATCTTTTTTTCCTGCGGCAAGCTCCTTGAGGCCGTGGTTCAGGAGTGCCTTCTTTCGGCGCTCCCCGTGACCGGCGATGAACCGATATTCCACATGTTCAAAGACCTGGATGCGGCGGCCCGAGACAGGGCAGACAAGTCGCTCAAGATCGTACAAGAAGAATTTGGCAAGATCGGGCTCACGCTCACCGTAGACACTATCGGCGACGTCATTCACGAACTGGAACGGGACGACAGGCGGTGCAACGTCCAATGGCTGCTAGATCAAGTAAGGGCTATTGAGCGCCTAGCGCGTAGAGAGCTACGAGGCAAAGCCTTCTTCTACGTGCCAGCAGAGAGGGCTAAGTTTTTCCCCCGCCGCAACCAACCTCATATCTTTGGTGATGCGGTTGCGGCGGCATTCCCGAGCGCCACCTATGACATCTCGGAATCTGGTATTTGCCTCGCGTTGGCTAGGGGAAGCGCAGCCGTATTTCATCTCATGCGGGTCCTAGAGATCGGACTCAGCGCGCTGGGCAACAAGTTCGGCGTGTCGCTGGCACACACGAATTGGGGTCCCGCGATAGAGGCGATAGAGGCCAAGGTCCGCAAGTTGCACATCGACCCAGCATGGACGTCACTCCTGGACTACAAAGAGCAACAGGAGTTCTATTCGCAAGCGGCCAGTCACTTCGGGGTGTTGAAGGACGCTTGGCGCAACTACACGATGCATGCGCGGGGGTTCTATACGGAGGAACAGGCGGAAGCGGTATTCGATAGCGTCCGCGGTTTCATGCAGAAGCTTGCAGAGCGGCTTCATGAATAACCTTTGAGGGCAGGACAGGAGGGGCTCAAGGCGATGAATGGGGACCCAGAAAGCCTGGAGGCCAAGTGGCCAGGGATCAAATACGCCTACGATTTCGTCCTGCCGTCATACCAATGGATGACATCCCGGGTCGAATCGACGGTGACTGATGATGTTTGCGGCGACGGTGACTCTTGGCTTTCCTGTTCTAGGTCAGGCTATCGACAAGCAGGCGTCCTTTGCCTCCCTTCCGTTCATCATCGCGGTGACGTGCTTTCTCGCGCTTATGATTCTGGGAATCATCGCCCGCGACCTGGGCGACCTGATGTTCACCAATCCCGCAAAACTCTATGATCGTTCCCTGCATCTGGACGAATGGAACTTCAAGCGGGATGCGATCTACTACGCGGGTATCTGTTTCAGTCACAACTCGGCTCTGGCAAATCGGAAGGCGCGTTTCGGTCGAGCGATGAGCGGGCTGCTAGTGATTGAGGTATTGGCGTTCCTTATTTGGATTGCCAATCCGATTGGGCCTATCGCCGCTCTTTGGGGTCGCGTGACTCCTTGATGCGTTCGGTCGGATCGCGTTGGGGTGGCGGAGGCGGCGGCGGCGGAGGTTCCTTCGGTTCATCCCGTTTTGCGCGGACCTGCCTCATGACGAGCCCTTCCTTCGCGCCCTCTTCTTTCGATAGCCAGCCTCTCGGCGCTCGACTTCCTTCTTCGGGACATGGGCGATCCGCTTGGCCAAGTCGGCGAACTTCTCGAACGGCTTCCGTTCGTCAGGGGGCGACGTTCCCGATTCATCTCTCATGTCGTTGTCCTCTCCCTTGCCGTTTCTCACGTCGTAGCGGGGCGCAGGTTCTTGCTGGTCAGGGTCTTGAAGTCGAGCCGCCGGCCCACAACCGACCGGAGCACCCCGACGAACCGAGTCGCATCGGTCCCGATCCGGGTGTTGAACCGATACGCCTGCTCGTCGAGATACCGGAACAGGTGGAAAGGCTCCACATTGACGTAGGTCCCCTTGAGCGCCCGCTTCAAGAGGCTCCAGAAGTTTTCCAGCCCGTTGGTGTGGACCGCCCCGCGCGCGTACTCGCGAGCGTGGTCGATCACTTCATGCCGGTACTGATCGGAGAGCTTCCGGTAGGAGGCCAGCGCGTCGGTATAGACGTTGGCTCCCTTCCTGACGCGGCTCCGCAGCTGGCCGTCCAGAGTCTTGGTGCGGATGTTGTCGATCATGGTCAACGACACCCGGCTATGCCCCTTCTTCGGGCTCCGCTGCAAGAAGCCAAGCACCGCCGCCTTGCTCGACCCGAAGGGACCGGAGCCCTTCACCAGCCGCGCCCGCTTGGCCTTGTGCATGTTGCGGGCCTTGGCGCCGATGAACGTCTCGTCCACTTCGACCGCGCCGGAGAGCTTCTTGAAGCTCCGGGTCTGCATGGCGAGTCGGATGCGGTGGAGCATGAACCACGCGGTCTTCTGCGTGACACCGAGCGCCCGCGCCACTTCGTAGGAGCTGATCCCGTTCTTGGCGTTGGCGATCAGCCAGATCGCCGCAAGCCACTTGTCCAGCGGGATCGGGCTGTCCTCGAAGATGGTCCCGACCTTCACGGAGAACTGCTGGCGGGCGTGGGTCTCGCGGCACTTCCACATGCGCCGGGTGCTCAGGAACGACACCTCCTGGCCTCCGCACGTGGGGCACACCACCCCATCCGGCCACCGAAGCTCGACCATGAAGCTCAGGCAGACGTCGGGATTAGAGAAATACCGGAGGGCTTCCACCAGGGTCTTCGGTACGTCGGCTGTCTTGTCCATGCCCCAATCTTAGCAGGGAGTCCACGGTGAGTCAAGTATATTATGGCCCTCCCCCAGAGGGGAGAGGGGGAGAAGAGAGCATAGCCATGGCGACGTATGCGATCACGGATGTGGCGATCGTGCTGAAGCCCGAGGACGACGTGGCCATCGCCAAGAAGGAGATTGCCGCGGGCGCCGTCCTGGAGGACGCGGGCGGCCGCATCGAGGTGAGGCAGGACATCAAGCCGGGCCACAAGGTGGCGCGGCGCGCGCGCCGGGCGGGCGAACCGGTCCGCCGTTACGGACAGCCCATCGGCTTCGCCACCGCCGACATCCAGGTGGGTGACCACGTTCACACCCAGAACGTGGCGGTGCGCGACCGGCATCAGGAGTACGAGATCGGCGCCGACGTGCAGCCGGTCGCCTTCTATCCGCCGGACCGGATGCGCTACTTCGACGGGTACCTCCGTGAAGACGGCCGCGTTGGCACCCGCAACTACGTGGCGGTGATCTCGGGGGTGAACTGCTCGGCCAGCGTGAGCCAGTTCGTCAAGGACCGGTTCCGCGACGTGTCGAAGGATTACCCGAACGTCGACGGGGTGCTCGCGATCGCCCACAAGTCGGGCTGCGGCACCAAGCTCTTCGGCGAGGATCACATGGCGCTCCAGCGGGTGCTGGCCGGGTACGCCAAGCATCCGAACATCGCGGCCTACATCCTGATCGGGCTCGGCTGCGAGGTGAACCAGGCCGCGGTCATGGTAGACAGGCAGCGCATGGCCGCGCCGGGCCATCCGGAGCGCAGGCCCTTCCTGGTCAATATCCAGGAGGCGGGCGGGATCCGGAAGACGGTGGACGCGGCGGTGCGCGAGGTGGCCAAGCTCCTGCCCGTGGCCGACGCGGCGAGGCGCACGAAGCAGCCGGTCTCGGAGCTCACCCTGGCCACCAACTGCGGCGGCTCCGACGGGGCCTCCGGCATCACCGCGAACCCCGCGCTGGGCTGGGCGGTGGACGAGCTGGTGCGGTACGGCGGCACCGGCGTGCTCGCGGAGACGCCCGAGATCTACGGCGCCGAGCACCTGCTGATCCGGCGCGCCGTCAACGAGGGCGTGGCCAAGAAGCTGATCGACCGCTACAAATGGTGGGAGTGGTATTGCCGCGGCATCGAGGCCATGGACAACAACCCCGCGCCGGGCAACAAGGCGGGCGGCATCACCACGGTTTACGAGAAGTCGCTGGGGGGCGTGACCAAAGGCGGCACCACCCCGATGATGGACGTCTTCCAGTACGGCGAGCCGATCACCACCCGGGGCTTCGTCTTCATGGACACGCCCGGCCACGATCCGGTGTCCATCACCGGCCTGGTGGCCGGCGGCTGCAACATGATCTGCTTCACCACCGGCCGCGGGTCGGTCTTCGGCTGCAAGCCCGTGCCCTCGATCAAGCTGGCGACCAACAGCCTCATGTACCGGCACATGTCGGAGGACATGGACATCAACTGCGGGGTGATCCTCGAGGGGACGCCGCTGCCCGACGTCGGGCGGCGCATCTTCGAGGCGATCGTCGCGGTCGCCTCGGGCAAGCGCAGCAAGAGCGAGCTCTCCGGCGTCGGCGAGGAAGAATTCGCTCCCTGGATCATCGGGCCGGTAATGTAGTGCGAGGCGCACGGCCAGCAAGGCGGCGCCGGTGGTGGACGG
>JBOGSY010000017.1:0-15230 GCA_050691915.1 Candidatus Limnocylindria bacterium
GCCCCACTCGGTGTAGACCACGAAGAATGTCGTGCAGGCGCTGCTGCCATAGTCGCAGTCAGCCGGAATGGGAAGGCTCAGGTCGTCAATGGGGATCAGGTAGCGCATATCGCCACGGCCGGATCCCTGGTTGACGTCGTTGATGAAGATGTTGCCTTCGAAGTCGTAGACGAGGTCGGCGTCAACGCCAAACCCGGCGCCGGTCTGGTCATAGCCGGTGATCTCGTCGTCATCGGTGAGCCAGATCTCCAGCTCGGTGAGCTGGATCTGCGCGGCCGCGGGGTCGTTGGCGTTGCTGTCGTTGATGTCGGCGAATAACTCCCAGCAAATACCTGCATGGGTCGTAAGCCCGTCGAGAGACTCGCACGTCACGACCGGGATCTCACTCACCAGGATCGCATGGTTGAACGTTGGGCTGCTGCCGGTATCGAACTCCTTGACCCCGTCGGTGTTGTAGCCCTCCTCCGACGGGTCGTCCTGGGTCTGCAGGAACGACTCGAAGATCCCGGAACCGGAGGCACCGAACGTGATGTTGTCGTCGCCGATGTACTCGACGATTGCCCCGTCTGTTGTGGTGCCAACGGCGTAGCCGGTCTTGTCGGCGACCTCGACGCTAAACGACCCGCCGTCGGCGAATACCGACGCCACGAGGAGCGACGTCATGGCCAGCACCGAGACGAATATTCCGACAGTGCGATTCCCGGTGCGACGGCGTCGTCCCCGTGCAGCGGGATCCCCGCGCATCCGCCGGCGCGTCTCGCGGTCCGCGCGGATCGCCGCCACGCGGGACTCGAGCATGTGGGCGTAGTCGCCCGGTTCCATGGTGGTGACTGTCATGCCGTACCTCCGTGGTCGGAATACGAGTCGAATCTCACGCCGGTTGTGGAGCGGTGGGTCATGCACTCCCCCTTCCCGATGGGGACCCGCCGTTCGGCGACGGTGCCGGCGCGCTTGATCACGGGCACGCGCACCCGAACCGCATCGCACCGATGCGAGGGACGAAGGCGAGCGCCGGCATCAGACGCACCGCGCGCGCGATGCCGCGACGGCCGTGTCCTATGGCGGCTGGGCAGCGCGCCGATGATGTCGCTGCGAACGCCGAGCGCGTCCTCCGCGGCCCGGAGTTCGGAGGGGCTAATGGACCGGTCGGAAGGGTCCGGACCGGCGAGTCTGACCCTAGTACCGGAGTACTAGGACGTCAAGGTAAACCGTGACAGTTAAGGTGGGATTAGGGTGGTCCTCGCCCGGCTGCTTGGGCCGCAAAGCCGGCGCGGTCAGACAGGTGGTCGGACGAGCCTCGGGAGCTCGGCGAGCAGACGGGAGCGTGCCCACATTGGCCCCAGGCCAGCGGCACGGGCCTCCGCGTGGGCGGCCAGGTCGGTGTGCGGTCCGTAGAGGACGACCCGGGCGACGCGGGCGGGCGGTGCCCCGGCGCACCACGATTTCAGGGACGGGGCCCAGTCGGGGCGACGGGCGGCCCAGTCGACGAGGAGCAGGCGGAGCTCGGCGGGAGGCGGCAGATCGGAAGGGGCGTCGAGGCGCAGGGTGGGCTCGCCGGCCGCATCGGCGGCCGCCAGGATGCGAGAGGAAAAGAGGAGGTCCGGCGAAAGGACCGCGATCGTCACTCGCTGGGGGCAGAGTGCATCTGGGAGGGCTGGCCGGATGGTCGCTCGGCCGGGGGGCCGTAGCCGGGTGCACCGGGCATCGGCCGGGGCTGGTTGGGCCGCTGGAGGCCTGCCGGGTCGCCATTGGTGGGCATCGCAGGTTGGGGGTGGCCGTTGCCGCTGTGAATCCCCGCGTCCATCACGTAGCGGGCGATCCGCATGGGATAGACGCCCACCACCACCGGCGCTCTGACCTCGACCGATAGCTCCAGGCCGACCTCCTCGCGCTCCCACAGGTCCTGGAGCTTGGTGGCCTCGCGGCTGGGCAGCCCGATCCAGGCCGCGGTCCCGTTGCGCTGGAGGTGGGCCATGGCATCCGGGTCGTCCAGGCCGAAGCGTCGACGCAGCTCGGCCACGGTGACGTACGGGCGGGAGGTGATGAACCGACGCAGGCTGGAGGTGCTCGGTCGTTTGCTGGCACTCATCGGTGTGCACCCATGGCTGCCGCCGAGTCTACCCCCATCCGGGCGGACCCGCAGGGACGGGCTAGTCGTGCCGTCCGTGGCCCCAGCCACGGGCCCGCTCGACGGCGCGCCGGATGAGGCGCTTGCCGGGGACCGGCTCGCTGGGTGCGGCGTCCAGGTCCCCGTCGGGCGGGTAGCGGCGAAGCCTCAGGCCGGGGCCGGCCGGGTCGGCCGGGCCGGGCGGGTGGATGTCCTCGCCGTCGATCCGGATGGTGGGCGAGCCGGGGAAGCCCAGCAGCCGGGCATCGGCCTCGGAGTTGACCGAGATCATCTGGATCGGGGTCTCGAACGCGTCCTCGGTGAGCACCTCCACCAGCCGCTGGCGGGCGGTCATGTACTCCGGGTCGGCATCCCAGTACAGCAGCTCGACCCGCATGGCGATCAGGTGGCGGCGAAGAAGCCGGCCAGGCAGACGAGCGCCCCGGCTCCCAGCGCCGCGCCCAGCCACAGGCGTTGGCGCTCGCGGCGGGTCATCCCCTCCAGGGTGGACGGCCGTGGGCCGCGCGGCGCCCGGCCGCGCCAGGCGAGGTAGCGCTCCGCGTTCAGGTCCCGGGACTCCCTGGCACGGTAGCCGGTCCACGCCGGCCAGCCGACGAGATAGGCGGCCGCTGCCAGGAGGGCGGCCGCCAGGAGCCAGAGCAGTTCCATGGGGGGATAGCGTAGCGGCGGATCTGGCGCCGGTGACGGCAAAGATCGCCTCGCGCGAGCGCGCTGCAATGACGGGCGTTTGGAATGGCTCTTGACAGCAGGCGCGCGACGCGCAAGATGCCCGCGGAGGTGGGGGGCGTTTAGGCGCGGCCACCCAATCCGGTCGCCTGCGCCGCGCCGAGCCACTGGCGAGACCGACCCGCCGCAATGAGGACCCTGTCCGAGTTTTACGGAGGTCTCCCATGCCCCGCTTCCACGGTGGGCGCGTGCGCGCGCTTCGGCTCCCGGCTGTCGCGATCGCGCTCGCGCTCGTCGTCAGCCAGACGTCCGCCTCCTCCCCGATCAGCCTGGCTCCCCTGCCATCGGGCGTGAGCCTCGACCGCAACCTGATTCGCCAGCTCGAGCTGGGCGTCACGGATCGGTTCGTGGTGGAGTTCGGCGCCAAGGCGGACCTCCGCCAGGCTCACGCCATCAAGGACTTCGCGGCGCGCGGCCAGTTCGTCGTCGACGCGCTGCGGCGAACGGCCGAAGGATCGCAGGGGGCGGTCATCCAGGTCGTCCGAGCCACGCCCGGCGCATCCGCGACCGGCTATTTCCTGCGAAACGTGCTCATCGTGCGCGGCAGCGCTCGGCTGGCCGAGCAGATCGCCCGCCTGCCCGGCGTGACCCAGGTGCGCGCGGAACGGGTCTATCCACTGGTCGAGCCGATCAAGGGCGATGTGGTGATCCAGGCCGCGGCCGGCGATCCCGAGTGGGGCGTCGAGCGGATCGGCGCCGACCAGGCATGGGCGCAGGGCGTGCTGGGGTCCGGGGTGGTGGTGGCGAACATCGACACCGGCGTCGACTACACCCATGAGGCGCTGGTGAACCAGTACCGGGGCAACCTGGGCGACGGTGCCTTCGACCACAACTACAACTGGTGGGACCCCACCGGCATCTGCGGCGCCGAGCCGTGCGACAACGCCGCGCATGGCACGCACACGATGGGCACCATGGTCGGCGGCGATGGCCCCGGCCCATTCACGCCGGACATCGGCGTGGCGCCGGGCGCCAGCTGGATTGCGGCCAAGGGGTGCGAGGACTTCTCGTGCAGCGAGGGGGCGCTGCTCTCCTCCGGCCAGTTCATCCTGGCTCCCACCGACCTTGACGGCCAGAACCCCGACCCGTCGAAGCGGCCGGACATCGTCAACAACTCTTGGGGCGGCGGCCCCGGCGACACCTTCTACCTGGAGGTCGTGCAGGCCTGGCGGGCGGCGGGCATCTTCCCGGTCTTCGCCAACGGCAACGCCGGCCCGGAATGCGGCAGTGGCGGCTCGCCCGGCGACTACCTCGAGTCGTTCGCGGTGGGCGCCACCGACATCGACGACGTCATCGCCGAATTCTCGAGCCGGGGACCATCGGTCTTCGACAAGATCTCGCCGGATGTGTCGGCGCCGGGCGTCGACGTCCTCTCCAGCGTGCCGGGCGGTGGCTACGAGGCGTTCTCCGGAACGTCGATGGCCACACCGCACACCGTGGGCGCCTTCGCCCTGATGCTGTCGGCCGAGCCGGGGCTCATCGGGCAGTTCGACGCCGCCAGCGACGCGCTGCGCAGCACCGCGCTGGACATCCTGGACGACCAGTGCGGCGGGGACCTCGACGGCGACCCGAACAACGTGTACGGCGACGGGCGGATCGATGCCTTCGCCGCCGTCCAGCTGGTGGCCACCGGCGGAACGCTGGAGGGCACCATCACCGACGCCGACGGCGGCGACCCGATCCCCGGTGCGCGAGTGACCGCCAACAACGGTGAGCGCGAATTCGCCGCGACCGCGGACGGCGCCGGACACTACCAGCTGTTCCTGGCGGCCGGGAGCTACGCGGTCAGCGCCACGGCCTTCGGGTACGAGACGGCCATGGTCGCCGACGTGGTCATCGAGACGGACCAGTCGACCACGGTTGACCTGGCGCTGACGCCGCTTCCTCGCTTCGTGGTGAGCGGGCACGTGCTGGCCGCCGAGGATGGCTCGCCCATCGCCGATGCGACGGTGCGCGCCATCGGCGTTCCCGTCGACCCGGTGGAGACCGACGCTTCGGGCTTCTACAGCCTGACGCTGCCCATCGGCTCCTACCTGCTGCGGGCCTCGGCCGGCGGCTGCACGGACTCCGGCCTGGCGGAGGTGGAGCTGGTCGATGCCGATCTCGAGGTCGACTTCGCGCTCAGCCGCAAGATCGACGACTTCGGGCACGGCTGCCGGCGGATCGCCTTCGACTGGGTGGATGCCCAGACGCAGTCTGCCCTGTTCGGCGACGAGTTCGCCGGCCGGCTGCAGCTCCCCTTCGACTTCCCGTTCTATGGTGAGACCTACGGCCAGGTCTTCCTGTCGGACAACGGCTACCTGAATTTCGCGGGGCCGGACCAGTTCAACTTCTTCCCGTCCGAGATCCCCAATCCCAATCCTCCGAATGCGGCCATCTACCCCCTGTGGATCGACATGGTCGTCGACGGCTCGGCCGCGATCGACTACGACACGATCGGCACCGCGCCCAGCCGCACCTTCGTCATCGAGTACTCCCAGGTGCGCGTCTTCGGCGGCGCCGCCCGCCTCGACCTGGAAGTCAAGCTCCACGAGGACGGGCGCATCGACCTGCTCTACGGCGACAATCCGGCCAACCCGGGCGATGGCCGCCGGTCGACCATCGGCATCGAGAACGCGGATGGGACCGATGCGCTGCAGTTCTCGTTCTTCGATTCGCTGCTGGGCGCCAGCGTGGCGTACCGCTACGAGCTCGTTCCGAGCGGCCTGGTGCACGGGACGGTCACGGACCTGAACGACGGGGAGCCGATCGGCGGCGCCGTCATCACCGCCACGCCATCTGGACGATCGGCGACCACCGGCCCTGACGGCACCTACCAGCTCAGGCTGCGGCCGGGTTCCTACGACCTGACTGCCGCCGCCACGGGCTACACCGACGCATCGGCGCCGGTGACCGTGACCGATGGCTCCGAGCCGGAGGTCAACTTCGAGCTGGCGGCACCGATCGGTTCCGTCGACCCGACCAGCATCGAGGCCACGGCCGAGTTCAACCAGGCGACCACGGTGGGGGTGACGCTGAGCAACGATGGCTCCGCGCCGCTTGCCTGGACCGCCCGGGAACGAGCGCTGGGGTCGACGCCACCCGACCTGCCGCCGCTGCGCCGCTTCGTCTCGCCCGGCACCTGGGGCGGCTACCGGCTGCCGGCCGGGCTGACCCCGGCTTCCACCAGCCAGATCCCGTCCGAGCTGCTGACCACGATCATCGACGACCCGCTCGGCGACTCGTTCGGCAACGTCGACATCACCACCGTGCGCGGAGGTTCGGACGGCAGCGAGGTCGGCCTCGCCATCGACTTCAGCGACGACACCCCGATCGGGACCGCCATCGGCGTGGTCCACTTCGACACCGATCAGGATCCGACCACCGGCTTCCCGCCGGAGGCTCACTTCGGGCTGCCGACCCAGGACATCGGCGTCGACTACTTCGCGGAGCTCTTCTTCATCCACGATCCTGACCCGGTGGTTCCCATCTACAACGAGTTCTTCGAGCTGGTGACCACGGTGCCGGGTCGAGTCGAGGGACAGACCCTCGCATTCGACGTTCCGCTGTCGGCCTTCGGCGACGACGACGGGGCGATCGACGTCGTCCTCAACACCGGCGAGGTCGGCCCGGAGGACTGGGCTCCCGACGTGGGGCACGGCACCATCGAGCCCTTCATCGATGCGCCGTGGATGAGCGCCGATCCGTCCGAGGGCGTGATCGATCCGGGCCAATCGGCCGAGGTCGCCGTCACGCTGGGAGGTCCGGGGGTCGCACCCGGCACTTACAACGGGCTGCTCGCTTTCCTGACCAACGACCCCAAGCATCCGCTGCTGGGCGTGGACGTCACGCTCGACGTCCCGCTGCCCGAGGCCTTCGGGGCCGTCAGCGGTGCCATGGCCGATGCGCACACCGGCCTGCCGATTGCCGGCCAGGTCATCCTCCATGCCGAGTGGCTCGGTGAGCCGCTGGAGATGACCGCGACCAGCGGCGACGACGGCGGCTACCTGCTGTTCGCGCCGGAGGGAACGTGGCCGACGGACTTCACGGCCGACGGCTACGTGGGCGAGAGCAGGGACGTCCTCGTCCAGCGCGGCGTGACGCGCGAGGGGGAGGATGCCGCGCTGCATCGGATCCAGCCGCACGCCCAGCTGGACGCTGGGCCCATCGACCTGATCCTGCTGCCGGGGCAGAGCACCCAGCTGGAGCTGGTGCTCTCCAACCCGGAGGGTCACGAGGACCTGGCCTTCGAGGTCCTGGAGACGCCGCTGGCGGTGGCCACCAATGCGCGCGCCGCGCGATCGCCGGCGGCCGGGGTGGACTCGCGCACGGCGCCGGCCGGATCGGTTCGGCGGGCGGCCCCGCGGGCCATCGGCGGCGGGCCGGTGCTCGTCTTCATGGACATCCTGCCCTGGGACAGCGACGCGCTGCTCCAGGTGCTCGACGCCAACGGGATCCCATTCGACGTCGCGCCATCGGAGGCGATGGGCGGGATCGAGCTGATCCCCTACCAGTCCGTGTTCATCGCCAACGACCAGCCCCAGGCGTTCTACGACGCCTACCTCGCCAACTTCGAAGCCTTCGATGGGTACGTCCAGGCAGGCGGTTTCCTGTGGTTCGGCGCCGCAGCCTGGGGCTTCTCAGGTGGCGACCTGCAGGGCGCTCCGCTTCCCGGCGGCGCCACCATCAGCGGCCCCGTCTTCGAGGACTTCAATGACGTGGCCAACCCGGACCACCCGATGATGCAGGGCGTTCCGGATCCCTTCTCCGGCACGTCCGCCAGCCACGCCGCTTTCGAGAACCTTCCCGACGGGACCGATGTGATCGCGACGGGCAGCGACAGCGGCATGCCAACCCTGATCGAGTACGGGGTCGGCGCCGGTCGCGTGCTGGGCATCGGTCAGACGCTCGAGTTCGCCTGGGCGTTCGGCCAGGACGGGGCGATCATCCTGGAGAATGGCGTGCCGTACGCGGCCGGCTTCGTGCCGTCCCTCGACGTTCCCTGGCTCTCGGTGGAGCCGGTGGAGGGGAGCGTGGCTCCGGATGGCTCGCAGACCCTGGTCGTCACGGTCGACGCGGGGGAGCTGACGCCCGGCCTGTTCGGGGCCAGGCTGCTGATCCTGACCAATGATCCGGACGGCTCGCTGTTCAGCGTGCCCGTTCGGCTGACGGTCCCCGCCTACCGCCAGGGGATCAACGCCGGGGGCCCCACCCACACGGCAGGGGATGGGGTCACCTACGCGGCAGACCGGGCCTTCGGTCCCGGTGGGTTCGGCTACGTGGGCCCAAGCTCACCGCGCCACTCGTCGGCGGCCATCGCGGGCACCGAGGATGACCCCCTCTACCAGCGGCAGAGGCTGGGGATGAGCGCCTATCGCTTCGCCGTCCCGGAGCCCGGCACCTACCGGGTCGAGCTGCGGTTCGCGGAGCTCCAGGCCAGCGGAGCGGGCCAGCGGGTGTTCAGTGTCCTGCTGGAGGGCTCCACGGCGATCTCCAACCTGGACGTGTTCGCGGCCGCCGGCGGCGGCCTGACGGCCCACGACCTGACCTTCGAGGTCGAGGTGGGAGACGGGGTGCTCGACGTGGGATTCGCGGCGCAGCGCGGCGACCGGCCGATCGTGAACGCCATCCTCGTCACCCACCTGCCGGATGCGCCGGGGGGAGCGGCGCTCCAATCGGGCTTCCTGCGTTGATGCGCTGACAGATGCGGCTCGGGTCCCGTCCGCGGAGACCCGAGCCGGAACCCTGCCGGGAGCCTATCCGCCGGGGCCGGACGGGCTGCCGCTGCCCGCGGCCGCGGCGTCCACCAGCCAGGTGGTCCGTTCCGCGTCGACCTGTCCGGCGGGCAGCTCGGCCGAGCCGGCGCGAATGGCCGCCAGGGCCTCCGCCTTCTCGGCGCCGGTGACGACGAACAGCGCCTCGCGCGCCGCGTTGAGCACCGGGAAGGTCAGCGTCATGCGCCACGTGTCCAGGCGCGGGACCCAGTTGGCGACCGCCCACCGGGAGCGCTCCTGGAGGGCGGCGGTGCCTGGAAACAGGGACGCAGTGTGGCCGTCCGGCCCCATCCCCAGCCAGATCAGGTCGAATCGCGGCATGGCGGGAGGCTGGACGTCCAGCGTGCGGGCGATCTGGGCCTCGTAGGCCCGTGCCGCCGCGTCCAGGTCGTCGGCCTCGCCGATCATGCGGTGCACCTGGCCGGTGCGGATCCCGGGCAGATGATCGAGGAGCGCCTCCCGCGCCGTGTTGTAGTTGGACTCCGGGTGGCGCGATGGGACGGACCGCTCGTCGCCGAAGAAGAACTCGACCTTCGACCAGTCGAGCATCCGGACCCTGGGTGGGACCACCAGCAGCGGGCAGACGGCCAGCGGCGTCGACCCGCCGGAGAGCGCCAGCACGAAGCGGCCGCGGTCCCGGATCGCATCGGCCCCCACCGCCGTCAGCCGGTCGGCGGTCGCCGCCGCGACGGCAGGAACGTCGGGCAGGACGGTGAACTCCCGGCTCACCCGGCCGCCTCGTCCGGCCGGGCGGCGGACAGGAAGATGGCGGCGGCGCGCAGGGCCGCCTCGTAGACCGCGTCGTGCCGATCGGCGACCAGGCTGGAGGAGAGCAGCTCCGACTCCGCCGGCAGCTCCATGCGCACCTGGCGCAGCAGGGCGGTCATGCCATCCGCGTTGGACGCCACGGTCGCCTCGTCCCGCGTTCGGTCGACGATGAACTCGGCCGCCCCGGTCTCGCCGTGGGCCCGGAGCCGGACGGAGACCAGCTCGCCGGCGGGCACGCCGGGAGCGGCGACCCCCTCGATGTCCAGGTCGACCATGGCGTAGTGCCCCTCCAGGGTCAGCGCCATCGAGCCGTCGGCCAGCGGTCGGGTGGTGGCGTACCGCTTCCAGTCCAGCCGCGACGCCACCCAGCCGGCGTACAGGATGGCCTGGGCGATGGGCGAGGCGACCCCGGGCACCGGGTCGCCGGCATCGCGCGCGGCGGCGGGGTCGTCGAGCGCGTAGCGGATCCGGACCCGGTTCAGGTTGGGAAGGTAGCGCCGGAAGCGCGGTGCGTCGAAGAACTGGGCGGTCAGCTCCTGCCACCAGCCGAGCCGCTTCCAGGACAGGTCGCCGATCCCCGAGCGGCGGCGCAGAGATGCCAGGCGGCGCATCCCCAGCAGCAGGTCTGAGAAGTCGCTGCTGTCCACGATCAGCCGGTCGGCCAGATCCACCAGCTGGTCGAAGATGGGGTCGGCGAAGGGCGGGTCGCCGGGCCACCAGGCCTGGGTCGGCAGGTCGTGGATCAGGATCGGAGCCACGATGCCGTTGAGGTGGGATGCCGCCTCGCCGCGGACGGTGAGGATCACCTCCTCGTAGCAGACCTGATCCCCGTCGCTGCCGGACGGGTGGCAGTGGGCGCTCACCGCCGCGTCGAGCGGCGCGCCGCCGGCGTTCGGGTCCGCCACCAGCACAATTGCGCGCGACGGGTGCCGGAAGCCCAGGCCCAGCATGGTGCCCACCACCCGCTCCGCGGCCTCGGCATCGGGCACCGTCACGATCAGGTTCAGGACCGATGCCCGCGCGTGGGGCAGACCCTTCTCGACGACCACGGCGCCGCCCTCGGCCCCGGTGAGCGTCCAGAGGCGGGCCAGGTGCGCCTCCACCGCCCGGACCGTGGTGTTCGCCTCCGTCCACAGCGGGGCGACCGTCGACTCCGCCTCGCCGAAGCGCATGAGCCGGCGGTGAACCGCCAGCTCGCGGTCGGCGGTGCTGGCGCCGGCCCCGTCGTCCGGGCTCATCGCCCCGTCATGGCTTGCGCCAGGCCCGGCCGTCACGCTCGAGCAGCTCGTCGGCCGCCGGCGGTCCCCAGCTGCCCGCCCCGTAGAAGTGGATCCTGCCCCCCTCGCCCGATCGCCAGGCGTCCAGGACCGGATCCAGGATCTCCCAGGCCCGCTCCACCTCGTCGCCGCGGGTGAACAGCGAGGCGTCGCCCACCATGGCGTCCAGCAGCAGCGTCTCGTACGCATCCGGCGAGTCGACCGCGAAGCTTGACCCGTACCGGAAGTCCATGTTCACGCTCCGGATCTGCATCCCCTGGCCCGGCACCTTTGCCCCGAAGCGGAGCAGGATCCCCTCGTCCGGCTGGATCCGGATGGCCAGGATGTTCGGCTCGATCTGCGGGGCGCCGGCGCGCTCGAACAGGGCGAGCGGCGGGCTCTTGAACTGGACGGCCACCTCGGTGACCCTGGTGCACAGCGCCTTGCCGGTACGAAGGTAGAACGGAACGCCGGCCCAGCGCCACGACTCGATGTCCAGCCGCACCGCCACGTAGGTCTCGGTCTCCGAGTCGGGCCGCACCTCCGGCTCGTCGCGGTAGGACGGCACCTTCTCGCCCTCCACCCAGCCGGACACGTATTGCCCGCGCACCGTGTTGCTGGCCACCGCCTCGCGCGACATGGGCTTCACGCCGCGCAGCACCTTGAGCTTCTCGTCGCGCAGGTCCTCGGCGTGGAACTCCACCGGCGGCTCCATGGCGAACATGGCCAGCAGCTGGAGGGCGTGGTTCTGGACGATGTCGCGCAGCGCGCCGGTCTGGTCGTAGAACTCGCCGCGACCCTCGACCCCGACCGTCTCGGCCACCGTGATCTGGACCGAGTCGATGTAGCGTCGATTCCAGATCGGCTCGAACAGGCCGTTGCCGAACCGGAAGACGGCCAGGTTCTGGACGGTCTCCTTGCCCAGGTAGTGGTCGATCCGGAAGATCTGCTCCTCGTCGAAGACCTCGCGCAGCTGGCGGTTGAGGGTGCTGGCGGTCTCCAGGTCGTAGCCGAACGGCTTCTCGACGATGACCCGGGCCCAGCCCCGGGCGCCGGCCCGCTGCTCCGGCCCGCTGGCGGCCAGGCCGGCCGCGCCCAGCTGCGTCACGATCTCCGGGTAGAGGCTGGGCGGCACGGCCAGGTAGAAGAGTCGGTTGCCGCTGGTCCCCCGGTCGCGGTCGATGCGGTCCAGGAGCGAGCCCAGCTCCGCCCAGGCCGCGGGGTCGTCGAAGTTGGCCTGGTGGTAGGTGACGCCCCGACCGAACGACTCCCAGATCGACTCCTTCACGGGCCGGTTCCGGCTGAAGCGGTCGATCCCCGCCCGCAGGTGGTCGCGGAACTGCTCGTCGCCCATGTCGCGCCGCGCCATGCCGACGACGGTGAACTCCGGTGGCAGGAAGCCGCCGAGCAGCAGGTTGTACAGCGCGGGAGCCAGCTTGCGCTCGGCCAGGTCGCCGGTGGCGCCGCAGATGACCATGGTGCATGGCTCCGGCATGCGCTCCAGGCGCAGGCCCTCGCGCAGGGGATTGATGCCCGCGCGCGGTCCCCCGTCGCCGCTGAGGCTGGTCCCGATGCGGCTGCCGGTGGTGGTCATGCCTGGGAGGACTCGTCGCCGGCGAAGGCCTTCACGGCATGGCCACCGAACTCGTTGCGCAGGGCGGCCAGCACCCGGTCGGCGTACGAGTCCGGATCCCTCCGGCTGCGGAAGCGCTGGATCAGGCTCAGGGTGATGATCGGCGCGGGCACGTCGTGGTCGATGGCGTCGAACACCGTCCAGCGGCCCTCGCCCGAGTCGCTGACGTAGCCGCGGATCGACTCCAGGTCGTTGCCCTCCTTCTCGAAGGCGTTCCCCGCCAGCTCCAGCAGCCAGGAGCGGATGACCGATCCGTTCTGCCACATCCGCGCGACCGCGGCCAGGTCGAGGTCGAAGTCCGAGGCATGCAGGATGTCGAAGCCCTCGCCGTAGGCCTGCATGATCCCGTACTCGATCCCGTTATGGACCATCTTCACGTAGTGGCCGGCCCCGGCCGGCCCGCAGTACAGATAGCCGCCCTCCGGGGCGAGGGTCCGGACCGCGGGCTCGAACTGGTCGAAGACCTCGCGCTTGCCGCCGAGCATGGCGCAGAACCCGACCTGCAGGCCCCAGACGCCCCCGCTGACGCCCATATCCAGCATCTCCAGGCCGCGGGCCTCCAGGTCGCGGGCGCGTCGCTGGGTGTCGTGGAAGTTGCTGTTCCCCGCGTCCACGATCACATCGCCCGGCGAGAGAAGGGCGGCTAGCTGATCGATCAGGTCATCGGTCGCCTGCCCGGCGGGGACGCTGATGATGACGTGCCGCGGTCCACCGAGCATGCCGGCGATCCGCTCCAGGGGCTCGGCGACGGCGATGCGACCCTCGTTCTCCGGCTCCGCCGCCACCTCGCCGGCCACCGATTCGGTCCGGTTCCAGGCCACGACCTCGTGGCCGCCGCGTGCCAGGCGGCGCGCCATGCCCGCTCCCATCCTGCCCAGGCCCGCGATCCCGATCTGCATCGTCCCTGTGCTCCTCCTCCCCCCGATCTGCGAGGGCCGCCCGCCGGTCGCGCGGCCGATGGTCTCCGGTCAGCCCGGTACCGGCTCCCCCAGCGCCGCGCCGATGATCGTCTCGAGCCGCGCGAGGCCCTCCTCGGCGTCCGCCAGGTGGAGGCGCAAGGCGCGGCGCCCGCGGCGCTGCAGCGACGCCAGGTCGCCCAGGGCCTGGGCGCCAACCAGGGTACCGAACGTCTCCTGCCAGCCGGGGATCGGCAGGTCGCGCCGCGGGTCGGCCGTGACCTGCAGGAAGATGCCCGAGGGCGGACCGCCCTTGTGCAGCTGGCCGGTGGAATGAAGGAAGCGCGGCCCGAAGCCGAGGGTGGTGGCCAGGCCCAGCGCGTCGCGCACCCGGCCCCGCAGCTGCTGGAGGCGTGCCTCGGTGCCCGGGTCCTGCGGCAGGTAGGCGAGGATGGCCAGGTAGTCGCCGTCGCCGGCGGAGGTGAGGAGGGAGCGCACAGCCCCGTCAACGTTGACCGGCTGATCGCCCAGCGCGGCGGAATCACCGTAGGCCGCCACGCCCGGCTCGGCGACCAGCGGCGCCGGGGCGGGGAGCGCCCCCGCCTCGCGGTAGGCGTCCAGCAGGGAGCGGGTCGCGTCCTTGCTCTCCTGCACGTTGGGCTGGTCGAAGGGGTCGATGCCCAGCACCATCCCAACGGCCGCGGTCGCCACCTCCCAGCGCACGAACTCGGCCCCCAGGTCCAGGGCGTCCGACAGCTCGATGTGGCGGCCCTCGTGTCCCAGGCGCAGCAGCTCGCCCAGCAGCTGAGCGGGGCCGGGGTCCGGGTCGCCGGCCAGGGTGATGGCCACGAAGTAGCGGTCCCGGCCGTATGCCGCCGGGCTGCCCGGCGGCTCGCCCACCACCGGCACGATCCCGCGGCCGGCCTTGCCGGTGCTCTCCGCGACGAGCTGCTCGGCCCAGTCGCCGAAGGCCGCCAGCCGGGCCGAGGTCAGGATGGTGAGCTTGTCGCGCCCGGCCAGGGCCGCCTCGCCCAGGGCCGCGCCCAGCTCCAGCCCGGGGTTGGCCGCTGCCGGTCGGCGGCAGGCCTCGGCCATGGCTGCCGCCCGCTCCAGCAGGCCCTCCAGGTCGACCCCGTTCAATGCCGCGGGCATCAGGCCGAACACGGACAGCGCGGAGTAGCGCCCGCCGACGTCCGGCGGGCCCTCGACGATGGCACGGAATTCCTGGGCGCGGGCCAGCTCGGCCAGCGAGCTGCCCGGGTCGGTGATGGCGACGAAGTCGAGCGCGGGGGCGAAGGCGGCCATGGCGGCGTGGAAGGCGTTGGGCTCGGTGGTGGAGCCGGACTTGCTGCTGACACAGAATAGGGTGCGCGCGGCCTGCGCCCACTCCCTGAAGCCGCGCACGACGTCCGGGTGGGTGGAGTCCAGGATCCGCAGCTCCAGCCCGCCGGACTCCGCCGGCGGCGCTCCCAGGGGCCCGCCGAAGACCCGGCTGAAGAGCTCCGGGGCCAGGCTTGAGCCGCCCATGCCCAGCACGGCCGCCCGGGTGTAGCCGTCGGCGCGCACGTCGCGGGCAAGGTGCTCCAGCTCCGCCACTCGCCCGCGCATCTGCGCCGGCAGGTCCAGCCAGCCGAGCCAGGCGGCCAGGGCATCCGGCGCCTTGCCCGAGGCGCTCCACAGGCTCCCGTCCCGGGCCCACAGCCGCTCCGCGACCCGTTCGGCGTCCCAGCCGGCGAGCCGCTCGGCGATCGCCGCGTCGAGCGGCCGCCCGGTCATGCCGGAGTGAGGGCCTTGCGCTGGCTGTCGATCGACTCGATCAGCTCGTCGAACGACTTCGCGAACGAGGCCACGCCCTCGCTGATCAGCTCGTCGGTGACGGTCTGCATGCTGATTCCCAGCGCCTCCAGGCGACCGATCTGCGCGTGCGCCTGGTCGACCCCCGCGTCCAGCGTGCGCCGCAGCTGGCCGTGATCCTGGAACGCCCGGATCGTCTCCAGCGGCATGGTGTCGACGGTCTGCGGACCGATGAGCTCCTCCACGTACAGGACGTCGCGGTAGGCGGGGTTCTTG
>JBOGSY010000018.1:0-15074 GCA_050691915.1 Candidatus Limnocylindria bacterium
GCGCTGAGCTGGATCCGGCCGGGCTCGGCACCCGCCTGCTGGTCGAGCTGCCGCCTGCGGCCGAGCCGGTGGAGGTCCGCGAGGTGAGGTCCGTGGCCGACCTGGAGACCGTCGCCGCCGGATCGGTCGTCCGCGTCGAGCTGGCGTTCGCCGGCGAGGGGGTGGCGACCTGCGCAGCCACCGCTGACTGCCGCGCCCGGCGGCTGGGTCAGGGCATCGGTGCCTGGGATCAGCTGGCCAGCGACCGCGCCTCGGGGCAGATGCTGGTGGTGCGCACCCCGTACCCGCCCACCGTCGCACCGGTCCACGTCTTCGGCCGGCAGACCAGCGATCCGGGAGCCGTGGCGCGCTTCCTGGCGCTGCCCTGGATCGACGGCGGCCTGGCCTGGGCACAGGTGCTGCGCGGCGCGATCGTGGAGCACGACCCCAGCCTGCCGGTCGACCGGCTGTGGGTCGGCCCCGCGCTGTTCGGGCTCCTGGCCGGGCTGCTCTGGTTGGGGCGGGGGATGGGCTACCCGATCTACGTGCGCACCGCGCCCACGGTCCCCACCCCGGCCGCGACGGGCGGCCGCGTCGAGGCGCGCGCCTGGGGCCGGATCGCCCCGCGCGGCCGGTCCGCGCTCGAGCTGGACGACACACCGATCCAGCTCTGGCCCGGGCCGGACGGCCCCGCCATCCGCCTCACCGGCGCGGGAATGGAGGTCACGGTGCCCCAGGCCCTGGGCGCCCTGTCCGACATGGAGGCCGGCGAGCTGCGCTACGTAACGGCGCGGAGGGCGGCCCTCAAAGCGAGCTGGTACGGCAGCCAGCTGCTGCTGGTCTTCGGCTCCACGGCGGAGCGCGATGCCGCCGCCGCCACCCTGGCCTCCGGATCAGGCTGAGGCCTCGTCGCTGATGGTGGGCTGGAGGAGGAAGATCCACACGTCCCAGGCAGCGTGGCTGACAATCAGCGCCCCCATGGGCACGCCCAGCGCGTAGAGGGCGGCCCAATGCGCTCCGGCAATCCCGGCGGCGCCGAACAGGGTGAAGTTGCCGGTCACCAGGTGGACGCCGCCGTACGCGGCCGCGCCGGCCGCCGCACCGCGCCAGCGCCCAAGGCGCCGCATGAAGCCGGCCTGCACCAGGCCGCGCCAGAAGAGCTCCTCGGCCGGGCCGATCACGGCCACCAGCCGCGCCGCGATCTCGGCGCGCGGGCGAAGGGTGCGCAGCGCGTAGATGTCCCTGACCTGCGCCTCCCCCCCGGGCACGAAGCGCCGCGCGAAGCGGTCGCCGGCCTGGAAGGTCGCGTACAGGGCGGCTGCCGATGCCAGCCCCAAGATCACCTCGCCGGGACCGATGCGCACCCGGCGGCTGGCCCGGCTGGCGGAGAGGGCATAGCCGCCCAGCGCCACCCCGGTCAGCGTCATCCGCTGCCAGAAGCGCGGGCGCGGGCCGCGAATGGTCTGCGCGAAGGCCGCCTGCGCGGCCGCCAGGCCGACCGCCAGCGCCAGCCCGCCGGGGCCTCCGGCCCCCGGACCGCGGGCGGGCTGCGTCACCTGGCCATCAGCGCGGTGGCCAGCAGGCCCAGCACCAGCAGGCCGCCGAAGGCAGCGTGCAGCCGGGCGGTCTGAAGATCGATCATGGCGATCGCCCTTGCCTGGCCACTGGCTCCCAGCTCGGCGGCGCGCAGCACCACCACCAGGAACGGCAGGGACAGGATGGCCAGCAGGGTGGCCGGCGGCAGCAGATCGGCCACCACCGCCAGGGCCAGGACCATGTAGGCCCCCAGCGTCAGTCCCAGGTAGCCGTAGTGCGCCCACTCGCGGCCCACCCGGCTCGAAAGGGTGACGATGCCGGCGCGGGTGTCCTCCCGGATATCGCGCCACTCGTTGCCGTGCAGGATGGCGGCGACCAGCAGCCCGATCGGCAGCGAGAGCACCAGCGCCACCGGCGACCACCGCCCGGAGGCCGCGTAGTAGGCGCCCACCGTCATCAGGGGTCCCATCTGAAGGAAGACCAGCGGCAGGCCCATGGCCCGGAACTTGTACTGGAACGGCGGCGCCGTGTAGAAGTAGCCGCCCGCCAGGCCCAGCAGCCCCAGCAGCGCGATGGGCCAGCCGCGGGCCGCGATCAGGACCACGCCCGCCGCGCTGGCGGCGGCGAAGGCCGCCAGCGCCAGGAGATAGGCCCCGCGCTCGCTGATCCGGCCCTTGAGGATGGCGTGGCTGGCGCGCGGCGACGTGATGGTGTCGATCCCCTTCCGCACGTCGAAGATCTCGTTGACCACGTTGGTGCCCGTGTGCAGCAGCACCCCGCCGGCCAGGGCGAGCAGGAAGAGGCCCAGCTCGAAGGCACCGTCCAGCCAGGCCAGCGCGCCGCCGGCCGAGATGGGGATGACCGAGGCGGTGAACGAGAAGGGGCGCACCACCTCCCAGACCGATGCGACCCGCCGCCGGAGGCGCTCCGCGGCGGAGAGGCGATCGTCAACCACGGCGCTCGCCCCTCCCGTGACCGCGGCCGCCGCGCCCATCGCGGCCGCGCCGAAGCGCTCGCCGCCCGCATCCGGCAGGCGGCCGTAGGCCTCCGCAGCCTGGATCAGGGCGCCCACCTGGCCCTCTTCCTGGAGCACCGGCTGCAGGAGCGGCAGCTCCAGGCCCGCCCGCTCGTGGAAGGCCAGCGCGCCGGCGGCCACCTCGTCGATCGTGCCGCACAGCATGAAGGCGTCCAGCAGCTCGTCCGGGATCAGCCCGGCGGCGGCGTGGAACTCCTCAGCCCGCCAGGCGGTGGCGATCCGGTCGCGGAGCTCCGGCTCGAACCCGGCGCGCGCCAGCGAGACGTCCCCCAGCACGCTCATCATGTAGATCACGAACGGCTCGCGCTTGGCACGGTTGAGGGCCTCGCGACGGCTGCCGTCCACCAGGCTCAGCAGGTACCCCGCCGTCTCCACGGTGTCGGCGTCGCGGCCGGCGGCCACCGCCGCCGCCCGCAGGCGGCGGATGATCCCCGCCAGCGACGGAACCGACTCCGCCGGCCGGGCGAGGTAGCCATCCGCCTTCTGCCCGGCCAGCTGCACGAACTCGCGGCGGTAGGCGGCGATCACCAGCGGGATGCGGTGCGGCGGCGCGAACATCGGCTGGATGGGCGGCAGGCCCTCGGTGGCGGAGGGCAGCCGCTCTCCAGCCCACAGGGCGCGAACCTGGTCGATGGCCCGGCTCACGCCCTCGACCGCCGCGTCGGGCGCGTAGGGGATTCCCATCTGCTTCAGCCGCAGCGGCAGCCCGGTCCCCAGCCCCATCACGATCCGCCCCGGCGCCATCTCGTCGAGCGCCGACCCGGTCATGGCCAGCACCACCGGGTGCCGGGTGAACGGGTTCACCGCGCCCAGCGCGATGCGAAAGCCGTCGTCGGTCTCGTCGCTTCCCAGCTCGGCGGCGATGGCGCTGACGTAGCTGACCGCGTCGCGCTCGAAGTACGAGTCGTGGATCCAGATCGAGTCGAGGCCCGCCTGGCGAGCCGCCGCGCTCCACGCGACGACCTCGTCGACCTCTCCCCGGGCGGCCAGTCCCAGGCCAACCCGGCGGGCGATTGCATTCATCTCGACGCTCCCATCTGCTCGCGCGAAAATCGGCTACCCAATGCTAGCAGATTCGCCCCCGCGCCGCGGCACAATCTTTACCTCGAACCTCTTGACATGGAACTATCCCCGCGGCCTAGAATGCACACCGCCATGACGACGAACCACCCCGGCACCCCCATGCCCGACGGCCCGGCGATCGAGGCGATCGACCTGGTGCGGACCTACCGGACCCATACCGGCGTCATTCGACGCCGGCGCCTGGACGTGGAGGCGGTGAGAGGCGTGAGCTTCGGCGTGCGACCCGGCGAGCTGTTCGGCCTGCTGGGCCCCAACGGCGCCGGCAAGACGACCACCATCAAGATGCTGATCACCCTGCTGCTGCCGACCAGCGGCACGGCGCGGGTCATGGGCCATGACGTGGTGGCCGAGACGACCGAGGTCCGGAAGCGCATCGGCTACGTCTTCGGTGGCGACCGCGGCCTGTACGACCGGGTCAGCGCCATGGACAACCTGCGCTACTTCGCCGAGCTGTACGGAGTGGATCCCGCCGAGCAGAAGAGCCGCATCGCCGCGCTGCTCGAGATGGTGGGCCTCACCGGGCGCGAGCAGGAGAAGGTGGAGGGCTACAGCCGCGGCATGCGGCAGCGGCTGCACATCGCCCGCGGCCTGCTCCACGACCCGGAGGTGGTCTTCCTGGACGAGCCCTCGATCGGGCTCGACCCGGTCGGGGCCCGCGAACTGCGCGCCACCATCAAGACGCTGGTCGAGGCAGGCAAGACCGTGCTGCTGACGACCCACTACATGTTCGAGGCGGACGCGCTGTGCGACCGGATCGCGGTCATCAACGACGGCCTGATCGTGGCGCTGGGGACCGGGGCCGACCTCAAGCAGGCGGTCGCCGCTCGCACCATCGTCGAGATCGAGACCTTCGGCGTCACGCCGGAGGCGGTGGCCGCCGTGCGCGACGACCCGGACGTCATCGCGGTCAACATGGAGGAGCGCGACCAGAGCCAGATCCTGCTGGTCCAGTCGGAGACCGGGACGCTCATCACCCAGCGCCTGCTGGCCCGCCTGGGCGAGACCCGCATCGGCAAGGTGGTCGGGCGGGAGCCCACCCTGGAGGACGCCTACGTGCACCTGATCGCGACCACCTCCGGCCATAACGGGTCGGCCGAACGCGCAGCGGCCGTATCGGTCCGGCCCTGATGCATCCGGTCACCCGCAACGCGCGGCTCGCGGCCAGGGTCTGGCTGTTCACCGTCCGCTCGTTCCTGGCCAGCGAGTTCTTCATCCTGGTGTCGATCCTCCAGCCGGTGATCTTCGCCTCGATCGCGTTCTTCCTGTTCCAGGTCGGCGGCGAGCGGGCCGGGGAGCACACCCTGCTCTACGCCGCGCTAGGAACCGGGATGATGGGCGTCTGGAGCACGACCCTCTTCGGCTGCGGCGGCGCCATCCAGTGGCATCGCTGGGAGGGGACGCTCGAGCTGCTGATCGCCGCCCCGGCGCGCTACGACATGGTCCTGCTGGGCCAGACGCTGGGTGCCTCCACGTTCGGCTTCTATTCGATCCTGGCCACCCTGGCCTGGGGCACCATCCTGTTCGGCATGCCGCTGAACGCGTCGTTCCCGCTCCTGCTGCCGGTGGCGCTGGCGGTGGCCATCCTGGCCCTGGGCTCGATGGGCATGCTGATCGCCACCTCGTTCGTCCTGTATCGGCACGCCAACGCCCTCTCCAACCTGCTCGAGTACCCGATCTGGATCGTGACCGGCCTGATCGTGCCGCTCCCCTTCCTGCCCGGCTGGCTGGGCCCCATCTCCTGGGTGCTGGTGCCCACCTGGGCCATGGAGGCGATCCGCGGGTCGGCCATGGGCGCCAGCCCGCCCTGGGCGGCGCTGGGCCTGTGCCTGGTGCTGGCGATCGTCTACTACCTGCTCGCCCGGCGCGTCCTGGTCTTCGTCCTGGACAAGGCACGGCGCGACGCCACCCTGGCGCTGGCCTGAGCCGGATGACCGCCGCCGCCCTGCCCGCTCCGCGCAGCGCGCCACAGCCGGGATCGCTGCGCGCCAACATGCGGCTCTTCTGGCTGGGCGGCCTGATCAGCTACCGGGCCCTGTTCAACTGGGCGCGGCCGTCCATCTACATCCCCACCCTGATCGGCGCCCCGACCTTCCAGATCCTGTTCTTCGCGGCCTTCGGCACGTACGCATCGGGACTGGATGCCAGCTTCTTCGCGATCGGCAACTCGGTGCAGATCTGCGCCATGTCGGGCATCTACGGCATGACCATGGCCATCGCCAACGAGCGCTGGTTCGGAACGCTGCACGCGCTGCTGGCCACCCCGGCCAGCCGCTGGGCCATCTTCGGCGGCCGATTCCTTCCGTTCATCGCCAACGGGCTGCTGGTATCGGTCTACGGCTTCTTCATCAGCTGGGTCTTCCTGGGCGTCCGGATCGAGCCCGCCGCGCTGGGCGTGGTCGCGCTGGCGCTGGTGGTGACCGTGTTCAGCTGCAGCGCCATCGGCGCCCTGCAGGGCAGCATCTCGCTGCGGCTGCGCGACGGGCTGTTCGGCGCCAACCTGCTCGTCTTCGCCTTCCTCCTCTTCTGCGGGGTGAACATCCCTCTCCAGGCGCTGCCGGAGTGGATGCGGGTGGTGAGCAGCCTGCTGCCGTTCACCCACGGGCTGCAGGCCGTGCGCGAGGCGGTGGCCGGGGCCGGGCTTGACCAGGTGGGCGGCCTGATCCTGATCGAGTTCCTGATCGGCTGCGTCTACGCCGTGCTGGCGTTCGGACTGTTCAGCTTCCTGGAGCGCAGCGCACGCCGGCACGCGACCCTGGACGTCCGCTAGCCGGACCCCTCAGCCCGGGCGCCGGGCGAACCAGCCACCCTGGCTGGCGAGCGCCCAGATGGTGTAGACGTAGGCGCTCACGATGACGACCGATACGACCGCACCGCCGCCCACCCCGCCGCCGTCGACCGGGAAGAGGCCGGCCAGGCCGAAGAGCGCGCCCAGCGAGGCCAGGATCATGCCGGTGATCCGCGCCCAGCTCCTGCCGGGCAGGACGGCGATACCGGTCGCCACCTGGAGCACCCCGTAGCCCAGGATCAGCAGGCCCAGCACCACGAAGAACCCTCCCAGGGCATCCGGCAGGCGGCCGACCTGGAGCGTGATCTCGGGCATGTCGGCCAGGCTGCCGAAGAGCGCGCCGAAGAGCAGCAGCACCGCCCCGATCAGGGCGACCAGCACGCCCAGGACGATCAGGATTACGGCGGCCGCGAGGAGGTGACCCGGCCGCTCGGCAGCGGCGACCGGTGGCGGTGCTGGAGCGAGCTGCTGCGGATCCATGCGGTGCCTCCGGGTGGCGGACCGGGGCCGGCCCCTGGGCGAGAAGTCTAGCCGCAGGTACCGCGACGGCGCGCCGCCGGTCATGTGCGCGCGCGCACCCTTCCCGGTACGCCTTTCTCGCTAGGCGCCAGGGCTGCAGCTCGCTAGGTTGCCGAGCATGCACACGGCCGTGCCCGCCGCGGGCCTGAATCGCGCTCGACTGGTGGACCTCGCCTTCGTCCTGGCGCTGGTCGCCGGCGCGCTGGTGCCACGCGCGACGGCGGTGGCCATCACCGGGGCCCCCGTGCTGCTCAACGAAGTGCTGGCCACCCACAGCGGCACCGATACGACGGAGTACTTCGAGCTGTACGGGGTCCCCGGCACCTCGCTCGCCGGGCTCAGCCTGGTGGCGGTCGACGGGGACGGGGCGACCGCCGGCCGGATCGACCGGCGGGTCGACCTGCCCGCCACTGCGCGGCTGGGCGGCAACGGCTTCTACCTGGTCGGCAACGCGGGCGGGCTCGCCGCTCACTACGGCGTGACGCCGGACTTGGCCGCGCTGGGCAACGACTCGCTGCCCACCGGCAGCACCACCCTGGCCCTGGTCCAGACCGCATCCATCGGCGCGGAGGGCACCTTCGTCACCGGCGGCGAGGTGGTGCTGGACGCCGTGGGCCTGCGGGACAACGGCTTCAGCGATGCATGGTTCTTCGGGGCCCCGGTGGTGGGTCCGGACGACGTCTTCGTGCCGGCCGGCCTGCGGCGCGCAACCGACGGCCTCGATACCGACACCGCCGCCGACTGGCTCTTCGCCGACGACCTGCTGGGCCCCGCCAACACGCCCACCGCCGCGACCCCGTACAACGCGCCTCCGGTGGCCGACTGCGGCGGCGGTGTCGTCAGCGTGGAGGGCGTCGCGTCTTCGGCGGCGATCTCGGCGGCCGATCCGGACGGCCGGGTGACCGGCTTCAGCCTGGGCGTCGCGCCGGTCGGGGTCGGCCTGGGCGCAGTGACGCCGGCAGCGGCGGCGGGCGAGCCCGCCACGACCAGCCTGGAGATTGGTCCCACCACGGCGGCCGGCTCGTACCTCGTCACCGTCACCGCATGGACCGATGACGCCGTCCCACAGCTGGCCAGCTGCGAAGTGGCAGTCACGGTGGAGGCCGCACCCGAGCCGGAGCCGGAGCCTGCGCCGCCGGGCACATCGGTGGAGGGGCTGTCGGCCATGCTCGGCGACCTGGTGGCCTCGGGGGCGGTCGATGCCTCGAAGGCGCACGTCTTCACGGATCGCCTGGAGCGCGTGGAGCGCTTCCTGTCCCACGGTCAGCACGTCGCGGCGCAGGCCCAGCTGCGGGCCTTCGCCAACCAGCTGACCGGCATGAGCCCGAAGTGGGTCTCGGCAGATGCCGCAGCGGCACTGGCATCCGCGGCGACGGCCCTGGCGGAGACGCTGGCCAGCAGCTGACGCATCGGTCCGGGGGGATCAGTGGTGCGGCGGCGCACCACTCTTGACGCAACCATGACCGCAAGGCCTGGTGCGGATTGGTAGGGTTAGCACCTAGCACGTCGGGGCCGGTTCCATCCGTCCGACCGGCCGATTCCCCGTCCCGCACGGAGTTTCGCCCCATGGCCCTCAGCCTCCCCACCCCCACCTTCCGTCGGCTGCTGGCGCTGGCCGTCTCACTGGCGCTGCTGGCCGGCCTGATCCCGGGCCTGCCGGCCGCCCGCATCGGTGCCGTCCAGGCACCGGGTACCACGTTCATCAGCGAGTTCCATTACGACAACTCCGGGACCGATGCCGGGGAGTTCATCGAGGTCACCGCACCTGCCGGCACGGACCTGACCGGATGGTCGATCGTGCTGTACAACGGCAACGGCGGCGCGGCGTACGACACCGATGCTCTGGTTGGCGCCGTCCCAGACCAGGTGGCCGGCTACGGCACCGTGGTCATCGACTACCCGGTCAACGGCATCCAGAACGGGGGCGACGACCCAGACGGGATCGCGCTGATCGACAGCCTGGGCGCCGTCGTCGAGTTCCTCTCGTACGAAGGTGCCTTTGCGGGCGTCGGTGGCCCCGCCGGCGGCGTGATGAGCACCGACATCGGCGTGTCGCAGACCAGCATTACGACGGTCGGCTCGTCCATCGAGCGCATCGGCATCATCCCCGGCTCCTACAGCTGGGTCTCGAACAGCACCAACAGCAAGGGCGCCCCGAACCCGGGCTCCATCATCGGCGGCACGGAGATCCCGTCCGACGAGCCGCCGCCTCCGCCGCCGAGCGAGCCGTGCGACGTGGCGGACGAGGGCCTCACCCCCATCAACCAGATCCAGGGATCCGGCGCCGCGACACCGATTTCGGGCCAGACGGTGACCACGCGCGGCGTGGTGACCGCCGACTTCACCTCCGGTGGAGCAACCGGCATCCCGGCCAACCAGGGCATGCGCGGATTCTTCATGGAGGCGACTGCGGCCCACCGTGACGCCGACCCGAGCACGTCCGAAGGCGTGTTCGTCTTCGATGGCGATGCCGTGTTCGCCGGCGACATCGGTGACCTGGTGGCGGTCGAAGGAACTGCCGGCGAGTTCGGCGGCGTGACCCAGGTCACGGCCAGCGAGATCGAGGTCTGCGACGACAGCGGGATTCTGCTCCCGGCTGCGCCGACCCTGCCGCTGCCGACCGCGCCGGGCGACCGGACGGCCCTCTTCGAGCCGCTCGAGTCGATGCGGGTGACCCATCCGGAGCTGACGGTGATCGAGTTCTTCCAGCTGGAGCGCTTCGGCGAGATCCGCCTCTCGGCGGACGGCGTGCTCCAGACCCCCACCAACGTCGAGCTGCCCGGGAGCGCGGCAATGGAAGCGCTGGCGGCAGCAAATGCGGCAGTCAACATCGTACTGGATGACGGGCGGACCGGTCAGAACCTGAACCGGCTGGACAGCGACGACCTGCTGCCCTATGTCCACGAGGGCGGCACGCTGCGCATCGGCGACCAGCTGCTGGATGAGACCTTCGTCCTGCACTTCGGCTTCGGCGCCTGGCGCCTCCAGCCACTCGACATCGACCAGCTGACCGATGAGCTGGAGGCCAACCGCACGCGGCCGCGTCCGGAGGAGCCGCCCGACGTCGGTGGCAACCTCAGGGTCGCCAGCTTCAACGTCCTCAACTACTTCGACGGCGACGGCCAGGGCGGCGGCTTCCCGACCGCCCGGGGCGCCATCACCCCGTCCGAGCTGGAGCGCCAGACCCAGAAGCTGGTCGACGCCATCACCCGGCTGGACGCCGACATCTACGGCCTGATCGAGATCGAGAACGACGGCGGCGAGTTCCAGGCCACCCGCACGCTGGTCAACGCCCTGAACACGGCGGCTGGCGATGAGGTGTATCGGTTCGTGGACACCGGCGTGATCGGCACCGACGAAATCAAGCAGGCGTTCATCTACAACCGCGGCACCGTCCGCCCCGTCGGTGAGTTCGCCATCCTGGACAGCACGGTCGATCCGCGCTTCGACGACGACCGCAGCCGGCCGGCGCTGGCCCAGACCTTCCTGCGGCTGGGCACCGGGGAGCGGGTGACGGTGGTCGTCAACCACTTCAAGTCGAAGGGGTCCAGCGGCCTGACCGACATGAGCGATCCGGACTTCGACCAGGGTGACGGGCAGGGCTTCTGGAACCACACCCGGACCCTGTCGGCCGAGGCGCTGGCCGACTGGCTGGCGACCAACCCCACCGGCGTCCAATCGCTGGGGACCCTGATCATCGGTGACCTCAACGCCTACGGCCGCGAGGACCCGATCCGTGCGCTGGAGGATGCCGGCTACGAGAACCAGCTCGTGGCCTTCACGGCCGGCATCCCGTACACCTTCACCTTCGACGGCATGCAGGGCACCCTGGACACCGCCCTGGCCCTGGAGGGCCTGGCGGCGCGGATCACCGGGGCCGCCGTCTGGCACATCAACGCCGACGAGGTGCCGGCCATCGACTACCTCGAGGCGGGGCCCACCTCGCTCGGCCGCTTCCGGACGGCGGAGATCGCGGCGGCCTACTTCGATCCGACCGCGTTCCGGTCATCGGACCACGACCCGGTCCTGATCGGGCTCGATCTCGGGCGAAGCCAACACCCCGGCCGGCCGTAGCCGCCGGAACGTCCCATGCCGAAGGGTCCCGGTCACCGACCGGGGCCCTTCGCTCGTCCGGCGCCGCAGCGCGGGCTCAGCGCCGGGCCAGCGCCGCCAGCAGCCGCATGACGAGCCGCACGGCCACCAGGGCCGAGAGCCCGTTGACGTCCCGCGACGGCACCAGCTCGGTGAAGGCTGCACCCACCACCCGGCACCGGCCGGCGACGCCGGCCACCAGGTCGCAGCCCTCGGCGTAGCCGAGGCCCCCGGGCGAAGCGCCGCTCACGGCGGGCACCACGGACGGGTCCAGCCCGTCCAGGTCGAACGCGAGGAAGACCGATGCGTCAGCCGGCAGCTGCTCGAGCAGCCACCCGACCCCGCGCTCGCGCAGCTCGCGCGCGGTGACCAGCAGGTTCCCGGCGGCCCGCGCGTCGGCCACGTCCGCGGTGCGGGCGCTGCCCACACCGCGCAGGCCGACCTGCACGATCCGCTCGACGTGGCCCATCTCCGAGGCCCGCCGCATCGGCGAGGAGTAGCCCTCACGCACGCCGGCCACCTCGTCGCGGTAGTCCAGGTGGGCATCCACCTGCACCACGGTGAGGGGGCCGAGCCCACCCCACGCCCGCAGCACGGGGATGGGAACCGAGTCGTCGCCGCCCAGGACGATGGGCGTGGCGCCCGCCGCCAGGATGGATCGGACCGCGGACTCGGCCCGCGCCGCATTGCCGGGCCCGTCGTCCGGCGAGCCCGGCAGGTCCCCGGCGTCCACCACCCGCAGGGCACGGCCGGGCGGGATCATCGGTCCATCCAGGTCGAAGTCGTGATGACCCACGAAGCGCGCGAGGCGCCGTGACCGGGCGCGGATGGCGGCCGGTGCTTCGGCGCAGCCTGCCGTCAGCCCCGGGGCCGGATACGGCATGCCGTACGGGATCCCCAGGAGCACGACGTCGGCCTGGCCGGGGGCCAGCGCGCCGAGGTCGATCGCCGGGAAGCCCAGGAAGGTGGTCATCGGGGCGCCGCGCGCGCACAGGCGGCGCAGCGGCCCACCACCGTCACGTGGGAGAGATCGACCTCGAACCCGTGGGCGCCGCGCAGCGCCCCCACGATCGCGTCGGCCGGCTCGGCGCGGATCTCCCACTGCCCGCCACAGCTGGCGCAGTACAGGTGGCCGTGGGTCGCCTCCGGCTCGACGTGGTACTCCTCCCGGCCGTCGGCGCCATGCCCATGCTGCAGCAGGCCCAGCTCCTCCAGCGCGTCCAGGGTGCGATAGACGGTCGACGGGATGGTCCGGGCGTCGCGGGCCCGGCAGCGCTCGACCAGCTCCGCGCCGGTGATGTGACCGTCCACCCCGGCCAGGACCTCGACCACCGTGCGGCGCTGCGGCGTCCAGCGCAGCCCGCGCGCCCGGAAGCGGGCCGGCACGGCCGCCCACGGGGATGGGAGTGATGAGATGGGGTTCATCGGTCGTTCAGTATAGGAACCTTCGTCCTACTGCAACACCTTGCAATAGTCGCCATTGACCGCGTAGAATCGCGGCTCCAGGAGGACCCGATGACCCAGATGCTCGCCCTGGCCGGCTTCGGCTTCGTGCTCGGGATGCGCCACGCGACCGATGCCGACCACGTGATCGCGGTGACCACCATTCTCAACCGCAGCCGGCGGTTCATGCACGGGACGCTGATCGGCGCCATCTGGGGCCTGGGCCACACCATCACGGTCCTGGTGGTGGGGATCCTGATCATCGTCTTCAATGTGGTCATCCCACCGCCCGTCGGGCTGGCGATGGAGTTCGCCGTCGCCGCCATGCTCATCCTGCTGGGCGTGCTGAACCTCACCGGTGCGCTGCGGGCCGTGACCGAGCGCTTCACGCCACCCGCGCCGCTGCACGGCCACGAACACGCCCACCTCCATGCCCACGAGGCCGAGCGGGCGGTTCACGGCCACGAGCACGCCCACCTCCACGGGCACGGCACCGATCCGGGCCTGCTGGCCACCTTCGGGTGGTTCCAGCTGGCACGCCCGCTGGTGGTGGGGCTGGTCCACGGCCTGGCCGGCTCGGCGGCGGTGGCCCTGCTGGTCCTGGCCACGATCCAGGACCCGGGGCAGGCGATCGTCTACCTGCTGATCTTCTGCGCGGGCGTCGCTGCAGGGATGGCGATCCTGACCACGCTCATCGGCCTGCCGTTCCTCGTCTCGCGGACCGGGTCGGACCGCATCAACCGCTGGCTGACCGTGGGCTCCGGCCTCCTGTCCCTGGCCTTCGGGCTCTACCTCGCCTACCAGATCGGGATCGTGGACGGGCTGTTCACCGGCGACTTCCGCTGGGAGCCCGCCTGAGCGACGCGGGATCCGGCGAGCTGATCGGGGCTTGCGAGCCAGCATAGACTTGGGCCATGCCCAGGCCATGGGCCGCCCGAGATTCAGCCCGATGACAGCCACCGTCCTTCGCCGCGTACGCCGCATGGTCGCGGTCGACACCGTGATCCGGCGTTCGCTGATCTATGGTGGCCTGACCGCCGGCGTGGTCCTGACCTATGGAGCCGGAGTGGTGGTGCTGGGCGCCATCCTCCAGAGCGAAGGCCCGTACGCCGTCACCCTGCTCGCCACCGGCCTGGCGGCGCTGGTGGCGCTCCCCCTGCGAGACCAGCTTCAGCGCTCGGTGACCCGGATGCTGTACGGGGACCGGGACGAGCCGGACCGCGCCATCAGCCGGCTCGGCGAGCGACTGGAAGCCTCGCTCGAGCCCGGGACGGTCCTGCTCACCGTGGCCGAGACCGTTGCCCAGTCGCTGCGCCTGCCCTACGCCGCAGTCGAGCTGCGCGGCAGCGGCGGAACGGTGGTGGCGGCAGCCTACGGCGCGCCGGGCGGAGACCTCGTGCGCGTCCCGCTCGTGCACCGCGGTGAGGAGATCGGTGCCCTGGCGCTGGCTCCGCGAGCTCCGAACGAGACCTTCAGCGGCCGCGATCGCGCGCTCCTCGCCGGCCTGGCACGGCAGGCGGGCGCCGCGGCGTATGCCGTTCGCCTCACCGGCGAGCTCCAGCGCTCGCGGCAGCAGCTGGTCTCCGCCCGCGAGGAGGAGCGCCGGCGACTGCGCAGGGAGCTGCACGACGGGATGGGCCCCGCCCTGGCCGGCTCGCTGATGAAGCTGGAGGCGGCGCGTGCCCTGGCCGCTGCCGGGAGCGTGACCGAGCTGGAGGCGCTCATCGCGGAGCTGGCGGACGACACGCGCCGCGCCATCGATGACGTGCGGCGGACGGCCTATGAGCTGCGGCCGCCGGCCCTCGACCAGCTGGGCCTGGCCGGGGCCCTGGACCAGGAGGCGGAGCGGCTCGCGTCCAACGGCACCACCTTTGACATCACCATCCGTGACCGGCTGCCATCGCTGCCGGCCGCGGTGGAGGTGGCCGCCTACCGGATTGGGCTCGAGGCCCTGACCAACGTCGCCCGCCATGCGCGGGCCGGCCGCGCCAGCATGTCCCTGGGCGTCGATGGCGACTGGCTGGTTGTCGAGGTCGTCGACGACGGGCGCGGCGTGCCGGCCACGGCCAGGCCCGGCGTGGGGATCGCCTCCATGCGGGAGCGCGCCGAGGAGCTGGGCGGAACGGTCACGCTGGGGCCGTCAGACGCCGGCGGCACCTGGCTGGAGGCGCGGCTGCCCCTGGCGGCCGGCACCGCGGATGCCTGAGCCGGAGATGGCGGTGCGGATCCTGGTAGCCGAGGACCACCCCGTCTATCGGCAGGGGCTCCGGACGCTGCTGGCGGGGATGCCGGGCGTGGAGCTGGTGGGCGAGGCGATCAGCGGCGATGAGGCGGTCCAGCTGGCGGTGGACCTCGTGCCCGACGTGGTGCTGATGGACATCCGCCTCCCCGGCCGCAATGGCATCGAGGCGACGCGGGCCATCGCCGCCGCCCGCCCATCGGTCGCGATCCTGGTGCTCACCATGTTCGACGACGACGAGTCGGTCTTCAACGCCATGCGCGCCGGCGCCCGCGGCTACCTCCTGAAGGATGCGGGAGGCCAGGACCTCGCCCAGGCCATCGCCACCGTGGGCCGGGGCGGGGCCGTCTTCGGCCCCGGGG
>JBOGSY010000019.1:0-14830 GCA_050691915.1 Candidatus Limnocylindria bacterium
CACCGCCTCGGCCCGCACCTCGTCGTCCGCGTCCAGGCCGGCCGGGGCGGCCGCGCGGAGGAGGCGCGCGAACTCGCCGGGATGCGGGGTCAGCACCAGCCGGCCGCGGAGCGGGCGCCACCAGCGTTCCGCCTCCGCCAGGGCGTTCAGGGCGTCCGCGTCGACCACGGCGGGACGCTCCAGCTCGGCCAGGAAGCTGCGGATACGGCGCAGGGTGGCTGGCTGCCGCCCCAGGCCGGGGCCGATCACCACCGCGTCGTAGGTGCGTGACTCGGTCGCCAGCCGCCGCCAGCCGCCGGGCGCGATCAGGCCAGGGGCCTCTTCGGCCAGGAGGAGCGCGGTCAGCTCCGGCACGGCGCCCAGCAGGCGCATCCCCACCGACTCCGGGGTGGCCAGGCAGACCAGCCCCGCGCCCGCCCGCATGGCACCCAGCCCGGCCAGGACCGCGGCCCCGGCGTACTCGAGCGAGCCGGCCACCACCAGCAGCCGCCCGAAGGTTCCCTTGTGCGCGCGCGGGGACCGTGGCGGAAGCCGCTCGGCCACCCAGCGCTGGGTCAGGGCCGTCACCGCCATGGAGCTACTCGGTCGCTCCGCGGTGGGCGACGGCCACGGCCACCGCCATCCGGCGCTCGTGCGAGATCGAAACGGTCACGTCCTCCAGCTCCAGCTGGGCGGCACGGGCTGCGGCCCGCGCATGGAGCCGCACCTGGGGAGCCCCCGCCCAGTTGGGCAGGATCTCGATCTCGCGCCAGCCGACGCCGCGCACCCCCAGCCCCAGCACCTTGCTCACCGCCTCCTTGGCGGCCCACCGGCCGGCGATGCGCTCCGTCTTGTCGCCGCAGTAGCGGGCCTCGGCATCGGTCAGCACCCGGGTGCGGAAGCGGTCCGGGAAGCGCCCCAGGATCGCCACGATGCGGTCGATATCGATGAGGTCGACCCCGACCTCGTGGCGGCCCATGGGGTGGCGCTTACTCGACCGTGACCGACTTCGCCAGGTTGCGCGGCTGATCCACGTCCGTGCCGCGGGCCACGGCCACCTCGTAGGCGAGCAGCTGGAGCGGCAGGATGGCGATCACCGGGGCGAGCTGCTCCAGGGTCTCAGGCACGAACAGGACGTCCTGGGCGTAGCGGTCGATCTCCTCGTCGCCCTCGGTGGCCACGGCCACCACCGGCGCCTCGCGGGCGCGGACCTCGGCCACGTTGCTGATCACCTTGTCGTAAGTCGCGCTGCGGGTGGCGATGGCGACCAGCGGGGTGTCGTGGTCGAGGAGGGCGATGGGTCCGTGCTTCAGCTCCCCGGCCGCATAGCCCTCGGCATGCACGTACGAGAGCTCCTTCAGCTTGAGGGCGCCCTCCATCGCGATCGGGAACCCCAGCGCGCGGCCGATGTACATTACGTCGCGCACCTTGCTCCAGCGGCGAGCCAGCTTCTTGACCTGGGGAGCCAGCTTGAGCGCCTCGGCTGCCTGCCCGGGCAGGTCGCGCAGCCCCATCCCAAAGGTCCGCAGCCGGTGTTCGCTCATCCGCCCGCGCAGGTGCGCCAGGTGGAGCGCGATCATCTGGAGCACAACCACCTGGGTCACGAACGCCTTGGTCGAGGCGACGGCGATCTCCGGCCCGGCCTGGAGGTAGCAGACCGCGTCCGCCTCGCGAGTGATGGCGCTGCCGACCACGTTGGTGACCACCACCACCGTGGCGCCGCGCTCGACCGCCAGCTTCTGGGGAGCCAGGGTGTCGGCCGTCTCCCCGGACTGGCTGACGCTGATCACCAGGGTGCGCTCGTCGATGGGCGGCGGTGAGTAGCGCATCTCGCTGCCGATCTGGGCGCTGGCCGGCAGGCCGGCCCACTCCTGGATCAGGTGCGCCCCGACCTCGCCGGCGTAGCGCGCCGTGCCGCAGCCGATGACGTACACCCGCTCCGCGGCGCGCAGCTTGTCCGCGATGGCGTCCAGCTCCGGCAGGCTGATCTTGCCCGCCGCGTCGACCCGACCCCGGAGCGCCTCCTGGATGGCGTGCGGCTGCTCGTAGATCTCCTTGAGAGTGAAGTGCGGGAAGCCGCCCTTCTCCGCCGCCTCGATGCTCCAGCGAATGCGGGTGACGTCCCGCTCCACCTCCGTGCCGTCCAGCTGCAGGATCCGCGCCCCGGCGACGGTGACGTCGGCGATGTCGCCCTCGTGCAGGATCACCACGTTCTTGGTGTGCTCCAGGATGGCCGGCACGTCGCTGGCCAGGAAGCCCTCGCCGTCGCCCAGGCCCACGATCAGGGGCACGTTCATCCGGGCGCCCACGATCCGGTCGGGATGATCGGTGTGCATGACGCCGATGGCGTACGCACCGCGCACCTCGTTGAGCGCGTGGCGAACCGCCTCCACCAGGTCGCCGTCGTACTTCTCCTCGATCAGGTGGGCCAGCACCTCGGTATCGGTCTCACTGGTGAACCGATGCCCGGCGGCCAGCAGCCGGTCCTTGATCTCGCGGTAGTTCTCGATGATCCCGTTGTGGATCAGCGCCAGGCGGCCGCTGCAGTCCGAGTGGGGATGGGCGTTCAGGTCGTTCGGGCGCCCGTGCGTCGCCCAGCGCGTGTGGGCGATGCCCGGGTGGCCCCCCGGCGCCCCGCCATTGAGGTGGTCGGTCAGGTTGGTGAGCTTGCCCGCCTTCTTCTCCACGAAGACCTGGCCATCGGTCGTCAGCAGCGCGATGCCGGCGGAGTCGTAGCCGCGGTACTCCAGGCGGCGCAGCCCCTCCAGCAGGATCGGGGCGGCGTCGCGCGGCCCGACGTACCCCACGATGCCGCACATGGCGCTCTCCTTCCGTCCTAGTTCAGGCGCGCCCGGGCCAGCTCGTCCAGCTCCCGCGCGATTTCGTCGATCTCTTCGGGCCGGTCGCCCTCGACCATGATCCTGATCTTCGGCTCGGTGCCGGAGGGGCGCACCAGGATCCGGCCCCGGGAACCCAGGCGCGCCTCAGCGCGCGCCACGGCCGCCGCGAAGGCCGGATCTACCTGCCACGAGTCCTTGTGGCGGACGGCTGAGTTTATCACCACCTGCGGCAGCCTCGGAATCCGGTCGGCCAGCTCGCCCAGGCTGGTGCCGCCCGCCGCGCGCAGCGCCTTGGCCAGCTCGATCGCGGTCAGCATGCCGTCCCCGGTCGTTGCCCGATCGCGAAAGATGATGTGGCCGGACTGCTCGCCACCGAGCACGGCGTCGGCGCGCTCCATGGCCTCGAAGACGTGGCGGTCGCCCACCGGCGTCCGCAGCAGCCTGCCCCCGGCGGCCTCGATCGAGCGTTCCAGGCCGCCGTTGCTCATGACGGTCGCGACCAGTGTCCCGTTGCGCAGGCTGCCGTCGGCGAGGCGCTGGAGGGCGCAGATGCCCATGATCGCGTCGCCGTCCACCAGCCGGCCGCGCTCGTCGACCGCAATGAGCCGGTCCGCGTCGCCGTCGAAGGCCAGGCCCAGGTCCAGGCCGCGCTCCGCCACGGCGCGGGCCAGCTGCTCGGGATGGGTGGAGCCGCAGTCCAAGTTGATATTCGTCCCGTCCGGCTCGGCGAAGAGGACGGTAGTCTCCGCGCCCAGCTCCGCAAAGAGCCCCGGCGCGATCGCGCTGGCGGAGCCGTTGGCGCAGTCGATCCCGATCCGCAGGCCGCGCAGGGCCTCACCGGCCCCGTCGGCGAGGTGCGCGCGGTAGGTCTCCACCGGCCCGACGTCGCGCTGGACCCGCCCCAGGCCGTCGTTGCCGCGGCCGGGGAGCGCCTCCGCCTGGAAGATGAGCCGCTCGAGCTGCTCTTCGACCTCGTCGTCCACCTTGCGACCGCCGGATACCACCTTCAGCCCATTGTCGGCGGCCGGGTTGTGGGAGGCGGACACCATGATCCCGGCGGCGTGACCGCCACCGGCCGCCACGAACGCCAGGCAGGGCGTGGTGACGACTCCCAGCTGGACGACGTCGGCCCCGACCGCGGTCAGGCCGGCCGTGAGCGCGGCGACGAGCATGTCGCCGGAGCGGCGCGTGTCCTGGCCCACCACCACGCTGCGCCCCGCGCCGTCGAGCAGATGCGCCACCGCGCGCCCCAAATCGTAGGCCAGGATGGGGGTCAGGTCGACGTTGGCAACGCCCCGGATGCCATCCGTCCCGAAGAGGCGCCCCATCAGCCGGGCGGCGGGGACGGGCTGGGGGTGGCCGGCGGCTGCAGCACCACCGCCACGCTGCCCGGCGAGATCGAGACCAGGCTGATCCCGCTCGGCAGGACGAGCGCGGGCTCCAGGACGTGCCGTCCCGGCGGGAGGCCGCTCACGTCGAGCACCGGCGTCAGGTCGGCCGGGTCGAGCGTCGCCAGCGCCGATACCGTGCCCTCCAGGATGACCGCCAGCTGGCCCTGCTCGGGCAGGCAGGCGACGCCGGCCGCCTCGCCGACGCAGTCGACTCCCAGCAGCAGCGTCCGGGTCGCCTCGGCCGGCCTGAGCGTGACCGAGATCACCGGGTCGGCGGTCTCCTCCGCCAGGCGCGTGCCCTCCGGCAGGACCAGCACGGCGTCCAGCGTCAGGCTCTCGGCGGCGCCGGCGAGGCCCAGGCCCTCGGTCGGGACCTCCACCACCCCGGCCAGGTCGGCCGGCATCCCGAACAGGGTCACCACCGACGGCTCCACGGTGACGGAGGCGACCTCGAACCCATCCGCCGGCGAGCCGGTCAGGCGGGGCCTGATCGGGACCGTCTTGCTCGTCTCGACCGTGCTGACCGCGATGCTGACCGTGACGGTCGACGGGTCCAGCTCCACCGACTCAACCTGGCGCCCGTCCACGTCGACCGGCACCAGGGTCACCTGCTGGCCGGTGATGTCGATCCCGGACTCGAAGATCTGGACGCGCGCCACGGCGCGGGTGACCCGGCCGAGCTGGCTCTCCGGCCCGGAGGCGAGGGCCTGCCGGGCGCTGACCGACGGCGTGCCGATGGAGAGACCCTCCGGCACCTCGCCCCGGTCGACGACGACCGGCACCTCCCGCTGGCCGACCCGATCGATGGCGACCGGCACGCTGGTCGGGGAGAAGGAGAGCACGTCCAGGCCCTCGGCCAGCGGCCGGACCTGGATCGCCAGCGCCTGCGTCTCCGGGGCCAGCTCCATGTCGTACTCGGACAGGTCGACCGTCACCGAGAACGACTCCGCCGTCACCCGGATCGGCGAATCCACCGACAGGCGGTAGCGGATGTCGACCGTGCCCAGCTGCTGGGTGAGCGGGTAGGCGGAGCTCGGCAGGTTGATGGCCTGGACCGATACCCCCGGAAACGGCTGCTCGGTGAACGAGCCGGAGTACACGAAGCCCGTGTACAGGATCGTCGCCAGGCCAAGGGCGCCCAGCTTCAGGTGCCAGTTGCGGACGAGCCAGCGCACGCCTAGCGCCTCCGCGCGACCGGCGCCGCGGGCGCTTCGGCCTCCGGGGTGGGCGGCGGGCCGCCGACCACGCGCGCCTCCGGGTCGATGGGTGCCTCCGGCTCCGGATCGCGGCTCACCCGCCATCGGCCCTCCAGCGAGCGTCGCAAGAGCGGCATCCGCTGGCGCGGGGCCTGGGGCCGGATGAGGTTGAAGATCCGGCGGCGCAGCTGCTCCTCCGTCAGGTTGCGCTCGATCCGGCCGCGCATCACCAGGCTGATCGAGCCGGTCTCCTCGCTGACCACGATCACGATCGCGTCCGTCTGCTCGCTGATGCCGATCGCCGCCCGGTGGCGCGTCCCGTAGCGCTCGCTGTCGAGCACGTTCTGGGACAGGGGCAGCAGCACGGCGGCGGCCAGGATCTTGTCGCCGGAGATGATGACCGCCCCGTCATGCAGGGCGGTGCCGTGGTAGAAGATGGTGACCAGCAGCTCGGCCCGCAGGTCGGCGTGAACCGGGACCCCCGAGTCTGCCGCCAGGTCCTGGAGGCCCGTGTCGCGCTCCAGCACGATCAGCGCCCCGTGGCGCGACCCGGCCAGGAGGCGCGCCGCCCGGCTGATCTCGCGGGCCACCCGCTCGGCGCCCGAGACGTCGCCGGACACGAAGAAGCGGTTGAAGGACCCGAAGCGGCCGATCTGCTCCAGCGCGCGGCGCAGCTCCGGCTGGAAGACGACCACCACCGCGAAGAGGCCCACCACGGCACCCGTCTGGAGCAGGGTCGACAGGAGCACCAGGTTGGCGGTCTGGGCGATGAGGTAGACCAGGTACAGGATCGACAGCCCGATCACGATCCGCACCGCGCGCGTGCCGCGGATCAGGATGAAGACCCAGTACACCACGATGGCGACCAGCAGGATGTCGATGAGCGACGTCCAGCTGCCGCGCAGGTAGGTGTCCAGGAAGTCGCCAATCGCTTGGAGCACGGGAGGCTGGGATGGCACCTCTTGACGGGTGCCGATCATACCAAAGGGTCCCGGCATCCCAGCCGCGGCCGACCGGTCGCGACGGGGATCAGCGCTTGGTGAACTGCGGCGCCTTGCGAGCTCGCTTGAGGCCGTACTTCTTGCGCTCCTTGGCCCGCGGGTCGCGGGTCAGCAGGCCGGCCTCGCGCAGCGCGCCACGGGCGTCGGGATGGGCGCTGAGCAGGGCGCGGGCGATCCCGTGCCGGATGGCGCCGGCCTGTCCGGAGAAGCCGCCACCGGCCACCAGGATCGAGGCGGAGTAGCGTCCCTCCGTCTCGGTCACCCGGAAGGGCAGCCGCAGCGAGGCCGCGGCTGCGGTGCGGCCGAAGTACTCGCCGACCTCCTTGCCGTTGACGACGATCTCGCCATCCCCGGGCAGCAGGCGCACGCGAGCGACCGACGTCTTGCGCCGCCCGGTGCCATAGATGTAGCTGGTGCTCATGGACTTCGGGCTCCTCGTTACAGCTCGGCAGCCTGGGGCTGCTGCGCCTGGTGCGGGTGGTCGGCCCCGCCGTAGACCTTCAGCTTCTTGATCATCGCCCGGCCCAGCCGGTTCTGCGGCAGCATGCCCTTCACCGCGCGCTCGATGACGAGCTCGGGCTTGCGGGCCATCAGGGCCTGGAGGCTCTCCTCCTTCAGCCCACCGGGGTAGCCGGAATGCCGGTAGTACCGCTTCTGGATCAGTTTGTTGCCGGTCACCTTGACCCGCGAGGCGTTGATGACCACCACGTGGTCGCCGGTATCCAGGTGGGGGGTGTAGATCGGCTTGTGCTTGCCCTCCAGCAGGGTGGCGACGCGCGTCGCCAGCCGTCCCAGGGTCTGGTCCGTCGCATCGACGACCCACCACTGCCGCTGGATCTCGCTCGCCTTGACTGCGTAGGTCTTCACGTTTCCTGCTCTTCCGCTGCAACTGGCTGATCTGCCGCGCCTCCGGCGGTCCGGGAGCGCACTCTGTTCGAATAGGTGACCCGCTCGAGGGTCAGGCCCCTGGCCGGCGCCGCTCGCCCATCCAGGGCTCGCGTTCCCGCCTCCAGCAGCCGGCCGACCTGCGACGGCGCGAGCCGTCCGCGGCCCGCCTCCAGCAGGAGGGCGACGATGCTGCGCACCATCCGGCGCAGGAAGGCGTCCGCCGTGACGCGGACCTCCACCGAGGAGCCGCGGGCCACGATGGCCACCTCCGACAGGTGCCGGACGGTCCGGCCGTGCGGGTGGCTGCCCAGCGCCGCGAAGTCGCGCTCGCCGGTCAGCCCCGCCGCGGCGGCCCGCATGGCCGCCACGTCCAGCCGGTCGTCGATCTCGAGCGTCCGATGCCGTTCGGCCGGCCGCCGGTCCCCGGCCATCCGGATCCGGTAGCGGTAGACCCGCCTCACGGCGTCGCGCCGCGGGTCGAACCCCGAGGACGCGCGGCGGAGCGTCCGCACCGCCAGGTCCGGCGGCAGGACGGCGTTCAGCCGTCGCTGCAGCTCCGGCAAGCTGAACCCGCCGACCGGCAGGCAGAAGGCCGCGACCTGGCCGGTGGCATGCACCCCGGCATCGGTTCGCCCGGCGAGGCGGATTCGCACCCGCTCGCCGGTCAGTCTGTTAAGCGCCTCCTCCAGCTCCCCCTGCACCGTCCGAGCGTTCGGCTGGTACTGGGAGCCGGCGAAGTCGGTCCCGTCGTACTCGATCACCGCCCGAGCGCAACGCAGCGCCACGGGTGGCATCGGTCCGTCTGCGGTTGTTCGCCCGCCCGCGCGCGTGAGGCGCTCAGACGAGCTCGATCTGGACGATCGGCGCGGCGTCACCCAGCCGCTCCCCGATCTTGATGATCCGCGTGTAGCCCGACGTGCGGTCGGCGTACTTCTCCGCCAGCTCGCCCATCAGCTTGTCGATGATCAGCGGCTCGTGCGGGATCTCGGCGGCCAGGCTGCGGCGCGCCGCGAGGTCCCCGCGCTTGGCGGTGCCGATCATGCGGTCCACCACGCCCCGGACCTCTTTGGCCTTGGCCTCGGTGGTCTTCACCCGCTCGTAGCGAATGACCGCCACCGCCAGGTTGGCCAGCATCCGGAGCCGGTGGCTGCTGGTGCGCCCGAGCCTGCGGCCGGCGACGCGGTGGGGCATGGGCTAGGACTCCCGGTCGAGCTCGGCGGCGGCCGCCTCGTCCAGCTCGGCCGAGGCCGGCAGGCCGGACTCGTCGGCGTCCGATGCCCCGGGCTCGCCTTCCGGGCTGATGAAGCCGCGCAGGGCGAGGCGCTCCTTCAGCTCGTCCAGGCTCTTGCGGCCGAAGTTGCGCATCCGCAGGAACTCGTCGTCGGAGAGGGCCAGCACCTGGCCGATCTTGGTGATGTTGTTGCGCTTCAGGCTGTTGTAGGCGCGCATCGGCAGGTCGAGCTCCTCGATGGGAGCGTCCAGCAGGTTGGCGGCCACCGGCGCGGGGGCCTCCTCTTCGCCGGGGAGCGGCCGGCGCCCGATCTCGGCGAAGCGCCCGAACTCGCGCACCAGGATCTCCGCCGCCTGCGACAGGGCGGCCTTGGGGGTCGCCGTCGCATCGGTCTCGATCTCGAGGGTGAGCCGGTCGAAGTTGGTCATCTGCCCGACCCGTGTGTCGCTGACCACGAAGTTCACGCGGCGCACCGGCGAGAAGATGGCGTCGACCGGGATGATGCCGATGGGCATGTCCTCGGTGTGCTCCGCCGGGCGATAGCCGACCCCGGTCTCCACGGTCAGGTCCATCTCGATCGAGCCGGCGTCGCTGTCCAGGGTGAGCAGGACCAGCTCGGGGTTGACGATCTCGACGTCGGCCGACTCGGCGATGTCGCCGGCGGTGACGGGGCCCGCCCCGTGTCGGACCAGCTTGAGGGTGATGGCGTGGCGCGCGAAGGAGCGCAGGCGCAGCTTCTTGATGTTGAGGACGATCTGGGTCACGTCCTCCTTGACGTTGGGCAGGGTGCTGAACTCGTGGAAGACGTTGGCGATCTGGATGGAGGTCACGGCGGCCCCCTCCAGCGAGTTGAGCAGCACCCGGCGCAGCGCGTTGCCCAGGGTGACTCCGTAGCCGTCGGCCAGCGGGTTCACCTCGAAGATCGAGACGTTTCCGTTGGACTCGATCTCCTCGATGCGCGGGGCCGGGGTGGTCTCAAGTTCGATCATGATGGGGTATCTGACTCCTGTGAGCTAGCGCGAGTAGAACTCGACGACCAGCTGCTCGTTGAACTCCATGGGCATCTGCTCGCGTGTCGGCTCGGCCAGGACCGTGCCGGACAGCTTCGCCGCGTCGACGCTCACCCACTCCGGCACCTGGGCCGACTTGATGGTCTCCGCCACGGTCTTGAACAGCTCGCGGCCGCGACGGCTCTCGCGCACCTCGATCCGGTCCCCAACCTTGGTGCCGAAACTCGGGATGTTGGTCGGCCGGGCGTTCACGGTGAAGTGCCCGTGCCCGACCAGCTGCCGCGCCTCGGCCCGTGACCTGGCGAAGCCCATCCTGAAGACGACGTTGTCCAGCCGCATCTCCAGCATCCGCAGGAGCGCCTCGCCGGTCATCCCCTTGCGGGTGGAGGCCTTCTCGAAGTAGTTCCGGAACTGGCGCTCCAGGATGGAGTAGCTCTTGCGCACCTTCTGCTTCTCGCGAAGCTGGAGGCCGAACTCGCTCACCTTGCGGCGGCGCTGGGTGTTCATGCCCGGCGGGGTGCTGCGACGCTCGAACGAGCACTTCTTGGTGTAGCAGCGGCTGCCCTTCAGGAAGAGCTTGAGCCCTTCGCGGCGGCAGATGCGGCAGACGGGATCCGTGTAGCGAGCCATGCCGCGCCCCTAGACCCGCCGCCGCTTGGGCGGGCGGCAGCCGTTGTGCGGAATGGGGGTCACGTCGGTGATGGCGGTCACCTCCAGGCCGGCGGCCTGCAGTGAGCGGATGGCCTGCTCGCGCCCGGCACCTGGACCCTTGACGAAGACCTCGACCTGGCGCATGCCATGCTCCATGGCGCGTCGCGCCGCGCCGTCCGCGGTCTGCGCGGCGGCGTATGGCGTGCTCTTGCGCGAGCCCTTGAAGCCGACCAGCCCGGCGCTGCCCCAGCTGATGACGTTCCCGCTCGTGTCGCTGATGGTCACGATGGTGTTGTTGAACGTCGACTGGACGTGCGCATGCCCGACCGGGACGTTCTTCTTCTCGCGCTTCTTGGTGCGCGCCGCGCGCTTTCGCTCAGCCATGGAACTCCTGTGGGGTGTCTACTTCTTGCGCCGCACGCCGACGGTCTTGCGCGATCCGCGGCGCTGGCGGGCGTTGGTCTTGGTGCGCTGGCCGCGAACCGGCAGGTTGCGCCGGTGGCGGATGCCCCGATAGGAGCCGATCTCCATCAGGCGCTTGATGTTCATGCTCACTTCGCGACGGAGGTCGCCCTCCACCTTGAAGCGCGAGTCGATCACGCCGCGCAGGCGGTTGATCTCCTCCTCGGTCAGGTCCCGCACCCGGGTGTCGGGCGAGACGTTGGCCGCTTCGATGATCTGACGAGCCGAGGTGGGACCGAGCCCATGGATGTAGGTCAGCGCGATCACGACCCGCTTCTCGCGGGGAATGTCGACGCCCGAGATACGTGCCACGAGCTCTCGCTACCCCTGTCGCTGCTTGTGCTTGGGAATGACGCAGATGACCATCACCACGCCCGAGCGCTTGATCACCTTGCAGCGCTCGCAGCGGGGCTTCACGGACGCAGAAACCTTCATCTCATCCTGTACGTGATGCGACCCCGGGTGAGGTCATAGGGACTCAGCTCGACGCGGACGGTGTCGCCGGGCAGGATGCGGATGAAGTTCTGGCGCAGCTTGCCGGAGATGTGGGCGAGCACCTCGTGCCCGTTCTCCAGCCGCACCCTGAACATCGCGTTCGGCAGGGGGAGGATCACCTCGCCCTCCACCTCGATGGCATCCTTCTTCGGCAAGCGCTACGCACCCTCATCTGCTGTTTGGATACTTCGGGTTGAATGGAACACACGGAAAGGCCGCCGCACGGGGCGACCCACGGAAGGAGGAGTATACACGAAGCCGGCGGGCCGGCACAACGGGGCGGCTGGACCGATGCGCCTCATCGGCTGGTCAGCACCTGGGGCCCGGCGTCGCTCACGGCGACGGTGTTCTCGAAGTGGGCCGACAGGCTCCCGTCGGCCGTGACCACCGTCCAGCGATCGTCCAGGACCTCCACCTCGTCTCCGCCCAGGGTGAACATCGGCTCGATGGCGAAGCACATGCCGGCCTCGATCCGGAGGCCCGTGCCCGCCCGGCCGTAGTTCGGCACCTGCGGGTCCTCATGCATCGACTGGCCGATGCCGTGGCCCACGAAGGGCCGCACGATCCCGTTGCCGTGCCGGCGGGCGACCTCCTCGATGGCGGCGCCCACGTCGCCGAGCCGGTTGCCTGGCACCGCGGCGGCGATGCCGGCCTCCATGCCCCGGCGGGTGGCGTCGATCAGCTCCTGCACCCTGCGCGCCGCCGCGCCGACGGCCCAGGTCCGTGCGCAGTCGGCGTGCCACCCCTCCCAGATGCAGCCCACGTCCAGGCTCACCAGGTCGCCCTCGCGCACGCGCCGCGCGGCCGACGGGATGCCGTGCACCACCTCGTCGTTGATCGAGGCGCAGATCGAGGCTGGGAACGGCGGGGACGAGCCGTAGCCCTTGAAGGACGGAATCGCCCCGGCGCCGGTGATGATCTCGTGCGCGATCCGGTCCAGGTCGGCCGTGGTGATGCCCGGACGCAGCTCGCCCTCGAGCGCCTCCAGCACATCGACCAGGATCAGGCCCGCCCGCCGCATGCGCGCGATCTCCTCCGGGCGCTTGATGGTCACCATGCTGGCGCGCGACGGCATGCTCATCGGTCCGGTCCCGTGTCCACCGCCGCCAGGATGGCGCGCGTCACCTGGTCGATGGGCAGGCGGCCGTCGATCCGGCTGACCACGCCCTGGTCCTCGTAGTGGCGCACCACCTCGACCATCGGCGGAACCTGCTTGGCCAGCCGGGCCCGGACCACGTCCGCGCGGTCGTCGTCGCGCTGGATCAGCGGCGTCCCGTCGCGGTCGCAGATCCCCGGCACCCGCGGCGGGTCGCTGAGCTCGTGGTACGGGGTTCCGCAGGTGGGGCAGATCCACCGTCCGCTGACCCGCGTGACGAGCTCCTCGGTGGGCACCTCGATATAGAGGACGCGCCCGATCCGCTCACCCTGGGGCGCGAGCGTGGCATCCAGCGCCCGGGCCTGGCTCACGGTCCGCGGGAAGCCGTCCAGGATCGCCCCCCGCGCCGTCTCCGGGCGGGCGAGCTCCTCCATGAACATGCCGATCGTGATCTCATCGGGGACCAGGTCACCGCGCTCCATGTACTCCCGCGCGCGCTCACCGAGCGGCGTCCCGTCGCGCATGGCCCGCCGGAACAGGTCGCCGGAGGCGAGGTGCGGCAGGCCGAGCCGCTGGCTCAGGCGACCGGCCTGGGTGCCCTTGCCCGCACCGACCGGGCCGACCAGCAGGAGGATGCGGCGCCCGGAGGGCGCGGACGGGCCGTGGCCCGTATCGGTCACCGGATGAATCCCTCGTAGTGCCGCATCATCATCTGCGCCTCGAGCTGCTTCATCGTCTCCACCACCACGCTGACCACGATCAGGATGCTGGTGCCGCCCAGCTGCAGCGCCTGGGTGCCCGGGATGATGACCGACACGATCAGCGGCAGCACGGCGATGGACGCCAGGAAGAAGGCACCACCCAGCGTGATCCGGTTGGTGACGCGGGACAGGAACTCCTCGGTCGGCTTGCCGGGCCGGATGCCGGGGATGAAGCCACCGTTCTTGCGCAGGAAGTCGGCGGTCTGGTCCGGCCGGAACTGGAAGGCGGTGTAGAAGTAGGTGAAGAAGACGACCAGCACGAAATAGAGCAGGCCGTAGACCAGCACGTTGCTCTGCGACAGGTTCAGCACGACCCAGTTGGCGACGTCGCGCACGACCTGGTTGTCGCTGGCGGTGAAGTACTGGGCGATCTGGGCCGGGAAGAGCAGGATGCTGATGGCGAAGATGATGGGGATCACCCCGGCCATGGTCACCTTGAGGGGCAGGTACTGGGTCTGGCCCTGGTACATGCGCCGGCCGCGGACCCGGCTGGCGTACTGCACCGGGATCCGGCGCTGCCCCTCGTTGATGAAGACCACCCCGGCGATCACCACGATCGCGATCAGCACGAACGGGATGATCCGCAGCAGCCCGTCCGGGCCTGAGACGATGGGCCCGGCCTGGTAGGGAATCCGGCCCACGATGCCGGCGAAGATGATGAAGCTGATGCCGTTGCCCAGGCCCCGCTCGCTGATCAGCTCGCCGAGCCACATCAGGAGGATGGTGCCGGCGGTGAAGCTGACCAGCAGCGACAGCTTCTCGAAGCTGAACAGCTCGGAGGCCGGGATGACCCCCGCGCTCTCCAGCAGGACGCTGAAGCCGAAGCCCTGGGCGAAGGCCATCGGGACGGTCAGCAGCCGGGTGTACTGGTTGATGCGGTTGCGCCCGTACTCGCCTTCGCGGGCCAGCTCTCCCAGGCTCGGGATCACGCCCTGCATCAGCTGCATGATGATGCTGGAGTTGATGTACGGGTTCACCCCCATCCCGATGATGGATGCCGTGGCCAGCCCGCCGCCCGAGAAGAGGTCGAGCAGGCCGAGCAGCTGGTTTGTCTCGAACAGGGTCGAGAGCCGCTCCTGGTCGACGTTCGGGACGGGCACGTTGGTCAGCACCCGGAAGATCAGCAGGATCCCGAGCGTGAAGAGGATCTTGCGCCGGATGTCCGGCGCGCGGAAGGCGGTGACGAGCGAGTCGATCACCTAGGACTCGCCCTCGATCTCATCGGGTGCCGATGTGGCCGCCTTGGCCGTGCGGCGCCCCTTGCGTGCCGGCGCGGCGCCGGCCGGCGGCTCCTCGACGGCCTGCGGCTCCTCGACGGCCTGCGGCTCCTCGACGGCCTGCGGCTCCTCGACGGCCGACGTCGCGATCTCCGCCTCGACGTCCTCGACCGGGTTGCCCTCCGGCCAGCTGATGCGCTGGGCCGTGCTGCCGGCCGCCTCCAGCTTGGCCAGCGCCGAGCGCGTGAAGGCGTGGGCGTGGATGGTGACTCCCCTGGGTGCGTCGCCACCGCCCAGGATCTTGACCGGCAGCGGGCGGGTCTTGCTGTCGCGGACCAGCCCGTCGTGGCTCAGCACGTCGGGCGTGATCAGGGTGCCCGGCGCAGCCTCGGCCAGGCGGGCAAGGTTGACGCCGGCGTACTCGACCCGGAAGCGGTTCTTGAAACCGTGCAGCTTCGGGGTGCGCACGTGCAGCGGCGTCTGCCCACCCTCGAACCAGGCGGGGATGCCGCCGCCGGCGCGCGCCTTCTGGCCCTTCGTCCCGCGGCCCGCGGTCTTGCCGCGGCCGGACCCGTGCCCGCGGCCGACGCGGCGCGGCGGCTTGTGCGAGCC
>JBOGSY010000020.1:0-14625 GCA_050691915.1 Candidatus Limnocylindria bacterium
ACCTCACCAAGCGCTACGGACAGCACGTCACCGCGCTTGATGCCCTGACCCTGGACGTGGAGCCGGGGATCATCGGCCTGGTGGGGGCCAACGGCGCCGGCAAGAGCACCTTCCTCAAGATCCTGCTAGGCCTGCTGGAGCCCACCAGCGGGGCCGCATCGGTCATGGGCCTGGACGTGACGCGCCAGGGGACCGAGATCCGCCAGTTCGTCGGCTACCTGCCGGAGCACGACTGCCTGCCGCCGGACGTGTCGGCCACCGAGTTTGTCAGCCATATGGGCCGGATGGCCGGCCTGCCCGCTGCGGCGGCACGGGAGCGGACCGCCGAGGTCCTGCGCCACGTCGGCCTCTACGAGGAGCGCTACCGGCCGATCAGCGGCTATTCGACGGGGATGAAGCAGCGCGTCAAGCTGGCCCAGGCCCTGGTCCACGACCCGAAGCTGCTGCTCCTGGACGAGCCGACCAACGGCCTCGACCCGGCCGGCCGCGACGAGATGCTGGGGCTGGTCAAGCGGACCGGGACCGAATTCGGCATCGCCACCGTGGTGGCCAGTCACCTGCTGGGCGAGATCGAGCGGGTGTGCACCTTCCTGCTGGCGATCGACGCGGGCAAGCTCCTGCGGGCGGCGCCCATCGCCTCGTTCACCGAGCGGACCGGGACGCTCGGGGTCGAGGTCGAGGACGGGGCCGAACGGCTGGCCGAGCGGCTGGCCGCCGCCGGGCTGGCGGCCCACGTGGAGGGGCGGACCGTGCTGGTCGACGTGCCGGACGAGCGCCCGTTCGACATCGTCCGCGACGCGATCGCCGACCTGGGACTGGCGCTCATCCGGCTCGAGCACCGGCGCCACCGGCTGGAAGACCTGTTCCGCTCCGGCGACGTCATCGACGGGATGCCGGCGTGACGCAGGGCGAGCCGCTGCTGGGCGCCCGAGAGAGCGCCACCGGGGCCATCTACGACCTCGGCTACCGCGGGTACGACGGGGCGCGGCTGGGTCGCGGCGCGGCCGTCAGCACCCTGTTCTGGGCCAGCCTGCGGGCCGCCTTCGGCCTCGGCCGCAGCGCGCGCTCGAAGATCGTGCCCTGGGGCCTGACCGCTTTCGCCGCCGCCCCCGCAGTCGTGGCGGCCGCGGTGTCGGCCCTGGTCCCGGTGGGCGGCGCAAGCCCATTCACCTACGACAACTACCTGTTCGGCACCTCCAGCCTGTTCGCCCTGTTCGTGGCCGCCCAGGCCCCCGAGCTGGTCAGCGGCGACCAGCGTCACCGGGTCCTGTCGCTCTACTTCAGCCACGCCCTGGAGCGCAGCGACTACGCGCTGGCCAAGCTGGCGGCGCTGGCCGCGGCCCTCTTCGTGGTTGGCTTTGCGCCCATGCTGATCCTGCTCCTCGGCGCGGTGCTCGCCGCGCCGGACGTGCCCGCCGCACTGGGCGACCAGCTCGAGAACGTCCCGCAGGTGGTGGGCGGCCCCGTCATCTTCGCCGTGCCGCTGGCCGCGCTGGGCCTGGCGATCGCGGCCTGGACGCCGCGCCGCGCGTATGCGACCGGGGCCATCATCGCCGTCTTCATCGTGACGGCCGCGGTGAGCGGCATCCTGGGCCAGGCGGTGACCGGCGCCCTGCAGGACTGGTCACAGCTGCTCAACCCGTTCGTGGCCATGGACGGCACCCGCGACCTGCTGCTGGGCGAGCCCAACCCGGAGGCCCCAATCCGCGGCACCGGCCTGCCGCTGTGGATCTTCGCCGGCGAGACGGTCCTGATCGTGCTGGCCGGGGCCGGGGCGATCGTGTGGCGCTACCGCAGGATCGCCGCGTGAGCGACGCGGCGGCGGGGACGGCGGTCGAGCTGAGCGGCGTCTCGCGCTGGTACGGCAACGTGGTGGCCGTCAACGACATCAGCTTCCGCCTGGAGGGCGGCATCACCGGCCTGCTGGGACCGAACGGCGCCGGCAAGTCCACGATCCTGCACATGGTCTCCGGGTTCCTGGCGCCGTCGTCCGGCAGCGTGACGATCGCCGGCGGCCCGGCCCGCCGCCACCCGGCGATGTATCGCCACATCGGCCTGGTTCCCGAGCACGAGGCGGTCTACCCCTTCCTCACCGGGCGCGAGTTCGTGGACGCCAACGCCCGGCTCCAGGGCATGGACCCGCCGGCCGCCGCGGCGGCCACCGCCCGCGCTGTGGGCCTGGTGGACCTGGAGCCCGCGCAGGACCGCGCGGTCGGCACCTACTCGAAGGGGATGCGGCAGCGGATCAAGGTGGCCGCCGCATTGGTCCACGACCCGCCGATCCTGCTGCTGGACGAGCCGTTCAACGGGATGGACCCGCGCCAGCGGCTGCACATGATGGACCTCCTGCGCCGGATGGCCGCCGAGGGACGCACCATCCTGTTCTCCTCCCACATCCTGGAGGAGGTGGAGCGGGTGGCCGAACGGGTGCTGGTCATCGTGGCCGGACGGCTGGCCGCCTCCGGGGACTTCCGGGAGATCCGCCGCCTGATGACCGACCGGCCGCACACCTTCACGGTGCGCTCCTCGGACGACCGGGCCCTGGGCGCGGCGCTCCTGCGCGAGCCGACCATCACCGGCGTGGCGCTGGACGACGGGCTGCTGACGGTGCGGACCGCCGACTTCGGCTCGCTCAGCCGCGCTATCGGCGGGGTCGCGCGGCGCGAGTCGATCTCGCTCTACGAGCTGCTCCCGACCGACGAGTCGCTGGAGTCGGTCTTCAGCTACCTGGTGCGCCGATGAACGCGGTCATCGCTCGGATCACCATCCGCCAGCTGCTCAGCCGGCGGCGGACCGTGCTGCTCCTGCTGCTGGGCGGCGTGGTGGTGCTGGTGGCGCTGGCTCTGCGCCTGGGGGTGGACGAGATCTACCTGGACATGTACACAGCGGTCGTCCTCTCCAACCTGGGGCTGGCGACCCTCCTCCCGCTGGTGGCCCTTCTGTTCGGCACCGGCGCGCTGGGCGGGGAGCTCGAGGACGGCACCGCCATCTACCTGCTGGCCAAGCCCATCGGCCGCTGGACCGTCCTGCTCACCAAGCTGGCCGTGGCCGCGGCCTGCGCTGTCCTGCTGACCTGCGCGCCGATGCTGCTGGCCGGGCTGATCGGCGCCGGCGGGCTGGGCGACGGGCTGGTGGTCGGCTTCGTGGTGGCCGGTGCCATCGGCTCCGTGATCTACTGCGCCATCTTCGTCGCCCTCAGCCTGGTCACCAGCCGCGCCCTGGTCTTCGGGCTCGGCTATGTCCTGATCTGGGAGGGGCTGCTGGCCGGTCTCTTCCCCGGGACCCGCACCTTCAGCGTGCGCCAGGTGGCGTCCGCCATCGCCGATGCGCTGGCCGACGTGCCGGCCGACGTCTTCGCGGCGGAGCTCGACCTGGCCACCGCCGTGATCGTCGGCGCCGCCATCCTGGTGGGCGCCACGGTGCTGGCCGCCCGGCGGCTGTCCGACCTGGAGATCGCTGGCGAATCGGCATGAGCTCGCTGCGCGAGGCCGGTCCGCCATGGGCCTACCCGTTCCTGGGCGCGCTGGAGGAGCACCTGCTGGACAGCCAGTCCCTCACCGGCAACCCGCTGGGTGACCCGCATCGGCGCCCCCTGCTGATCCAGCTTCCGCCCGGGTACGCCGATGACCCGGACCGCCGCTACCCCACCATCTACGTGCTCCAGGGCCTCACCGGACAGGTGGACAAGTGGCGAAACCGGCGGTCGTTCGCGCCGAACGTGCCCGAGCGGCTGGATGCGGCTTTCGCGGGCGGTGCCAAGCCGGCGATCGTGGTCTACGTCGACGCCTGGACCCGCCTCGGCGGCAGCCAGTTCCTGGACTCGCCGGGGACCGGGCGCTACCACACCTACCTGTGCACCGAGGTGGTCCCCTTTGTGGATGCCCGCTTCCGGACGGTGCCCCAGGCGGCCGGCCGTGGGCTGCTGGGGCACAGCAGCGGCGGCTACGGGGCCATGGTCAACGCCATGCTGCGGCCGGACCTGTTCGGCGGAGTCGCCACCCACGCCGGCGACGCCCTGTTCGAGCTGTGCTTCATCCCCGAGTTCGGCCCGGCGGCACGGGCCCTGCGCGACCGGTACGACGGCAGCTACCAGGCCTTCTGGGACGACTTCGCCGCGCGCCCGGGGCAGGCGCGCCCGGGCGACGGCCCGCTGATCAACACCTGGTGCATGGCGGCCTGCTACTCGACCGATGCCGACGGCACGGTTCGCCTGCCGTTCGAGATCGGCTCCGGCCGCCTGCTGCCGGAGGTCTGGGAGCGCTGGCTGGCGCACGATCCGGTGCGCATGGCCGCCGCCCACGCGGATGCCCTGCGCTCGCTGCGGGCCATCTGGATCGACGCCGGCCGCGGTGACGAGCACCACCTGGACCTGGCGGCCGAGGCGTTCCGGCGAGAGCTGGAGGCGCTGGGCGTCGGGCCGCCGGTCGTCCGCTTCGAGCTGCACGAGGGCGGGCACTCGGGGGTCGAGTGGCGCTATCCGCTGTCGCTGGGCTGGCTGGCCGCGCGCCTCACCGAGGCGTCGCGGCGGGGTGAGGCGGCGGCTCAGGCGGCGGCGACGACGGCGTCCGGGCGGCCGAGCAGGTAGCCCTGCCCAATCTCCACCCCCAGGCGCAGCAGCGCGCGGCGCTCCGGCTCGGTCTCGATCCCCTCCGCCACCAGCTCGCAGCCGGAGGCTGCCGCGAAGTGGACCATGCCGGCCACCAGCGCCTCGCGCGCCGGGTCGCGATGGACGTTGCGGACCAGCTGCATGTCGAGCTTCACGATCGCCGGCCGCAGCTCGGCGATGTGCCGCAGGCTGGCGAACCCCGCGCCCGCGTCGTCCACCGCGATCCGGGCTGTGGGCAGGTGGCGCCGGAGCAGCCGTCGCGCCGCGGCGTAGTCGTCGATGGCGGAACGCTCCGTGATCTCGACCACCAGCGGCCGGTCGACGGCGCGCACCACGGCGGCCAGCGAACGGAGCTGCGGCAGCGCCGCAGGCGAAAGGTTGACGCTCAGCCAGGCACCCGGCGGCAGGCGGCGCGCCGCGGCGACGGCCGAGGCCAGGCAGCTGCGCTCCAGCTCCACCGCCAGGCCGGCGCGCTCTGCCTCCCCGAAGCGCTGGAGCGGCGAGCTGCCGTCGGTGAAGCGGGTCAGCGCCTCGTAGCCGATGACCTCGCCGCTGCCCAGCCGGACGATCGGCTGGAAGACGGTGCGGATCCCGCCCGACTCGATCAGCCGGCGCAGCGCATCGGCCTCCGCGATACCGGTGCGCGCCCGCAGCTGCGGGCCCAGCACCGCGTTGCCCACCGTCGCGAACTCGAGCAGTGCGGGGAGCCAGCGGACCAGGCGCCCGGGCGGCATGTCCGTCGTGGTGCCGGCGGCGATCAGGCCCCAGGGCGCCCCGTCCGCCACCAGCGGGACGTACGCACCGACTCGCAGCCCGACCTCCAGCCAGGCACGCGCGTACGCGTCTGCATCCCCCGTATCGCGCCACTCGTCGACCCATGGGCCGCGGCCGGCGCTGGCCCGCAGGTAGGCGGCGCGGGCAGCCGGCAGCGGCCGCCCAACCGCAACCGGGGCTCCGGGCGGAGCGCTGACGGCCAGCGGGATGGCGGCCTCGCCGTCGAAGGCGTAGATCACGGCCACGTCCAGCTCGCGCAGCCGGAACAGCTCGTGGCACAGGGCGGCGGCGGTGGCCACCGCGTCGGCACCGCTCTGGAACCCGCTCAGCGCCGTGGCGATCTCCGCCCGCTCCGCAACCTCCGCGGCGAGCTCGGCCTCGATCTGGCGCTCCCGCGTCACGTCGAACATGACGCCGTGGACCAGCAGCCGGCCGGCCGCATCGCGGATGGGCGTGGCCTCGTCCCGGATCCAGACCACGTGACCGTCGCGCGCCAGCAGGCGGTACTCGGAAGTGAACCGGCGCTCACCGGCCTCGCCCGCCGCCAGCTCCGCCACCGCCCGGTCGCGGTCGTCGGGGTGCAGCGCCTCCACCCAGCGCTCGACGTTGCTGAGCCACTCGTCGGCCGAGAAGCCGAGGAGTGACTCGACCTGCGGGCTGATGTAGCGGCCGCGGGCGCCCGGCTCGTCGATGTAGACGATGCCCGGCAGGGTCTCGACCAGCAGCTGGAAGCGCTCCTCCGTCTCGCGCAGGGCCTCCTCCACGGCCCGCTCGCGAGACAGGTCGCGGATGAAGCCGCTGAACTCAACCCGCCCCGCCTGGTTCAGGGCGACGACCGCCAGCTCCACCGGGATCTCGTTCCCGGACCGATGCAGCGCCTCCACCTCGATCCGGCGGCCCAGGATGCGCGCCTGCCCAGTGCGCAGGTAGCGCGCCAGGCCGGCGCGGTGCGCGCGGCGGTGTCGGGCCGGCAGGATGACCTCGTCCATCCGGCGACCCATCACCTCGTCCGCGCTCCAGCCGAAGACCTCCTCCGCCCGCGGGTTCCAGCCCACGATCCGGCCGCCGGCATCCATCGCCACCACCGCGTCCAGGGCGGAGGCGACGATCTGCCGGATCCGTTCCTGCTCGTCGGTGGCGGGTCGAATGCTCATGCCGCCACCACTCGGTCTCGTCCGCCGCGCTTCGCCATGAAGAGGGCCACGTCCGCCGTGCGCAGCAGCTGATCCCGGGTGGCGGAGGACTCCTCCAGCTGGGTGCAGCCGGCCGAGACCGTCACCGACAGGCGCTCGCCGTCCTCGTTGAAGATGGCCCGGGCAGCGAGACGGGTGCGCACGTCGTCAGCGATCCGCTCCGCCCCCGCGCGGTCCGCGCCGTCCAGGATCACGATGAACTCCTCGCCGCCCAGCCGGGCCACCAGGTCGGAGGTCCGGAACCGGTCGCGCAGGATCGTGGCGAAGGTGCGCAGCACCAGGTCGCCGACCTGGTGGCCGTGGCGCTTGTTGAAGTCGCCGAAGTGGTCCAGGTCGAAGATGATGGCCGACACGTCGCGCCGGATTCCGGGCTCGGACCGATGCCAGGTCGCGATGACCCGCTCGACCGCGTCGTCGAAGTAGCGGCGGTTATAGAGCCCGGTGAGCGGGTCGCGGATGGCGAGCTGCTCCACCTCGGCGTGCAGGAAGGCGTTGGCCAGCGCCAGCGCGGCGTGCCCGGCCAGGAGCTCCATCGCCTCGCGCTCGATCGGCCGGAAGGCGTCGGTCGTGTCACGCCGGACCAGCGACAGGGCCCCGACCACCACGCCGTCGCGAACCAGCGGGATGCCGGCACCCAGCAGCATCGCCGGCTCGGCCTGGTCCCGGTACGCCACGGGGAACTTGTCCAGGCTGAACTCGTCATCGATGACCAGCGTCCGCTCGCGGATGGCGCGACCCGCCAGGCTTTCGCCCGGCCGGACCTCGCGACCGAGGAGGCCGGGATCCACGTCGGTGATGGCCCGGACCCGGTACCGGCCGGTCTCGCGCTCCAGGACCGTCAGGGCGACCACGTCCGCATGGATCACGCGGCGCGCGGCGTCCACCATGGCGGCCGCCAGCCGGTCGCGGTCCAGGGTCCCGCTCACCGACTGGGTGAACTCGTGCAGGCTGCGGAAGACGGCGGCCCGCTCCGCCAGCGCTTGGCGGTCCCGTCCGAGCGCCACCACCGTGGCCACCCGATCGGCCAGGGTGGCGACCAGGTCGCGATCCGTGCGATCCAGGCGGTCGCCGGCCTCGACGTTCAGGACGCCCAGCAGCTGCCCGTCCACCAGCAGCGGGGCGCAGATCTCGCTGGTCACCTCGTCGAAGACGCTGATGTAGTCAGGGTCGCGGCTGACGTCGGCCACGAACTGGAGACGGTGGCTGCGCATTGCACGGCCGACCACCCCGGCACTCCCGTCGAAGGTGGCGATCGGGTGTGCGTAGCCGCGCTGGGCTCCCAGCACCAGCTGGCCGTCGGCGCTCAGGTAGATCGACACGTGGTTGTAGCCGAAGCGCTCGACAAGGACCCCCAGCGCGCGGTCCAGGACCTCGCCGGTGGGGCCGCCGGCAACCAGCAGGCGGCTGACCTCTTCCATGCCCGCGATCTGCCGCGAGCGACGCCGCTCGGAGATCATGGCCGACCGCAGCTGGCGGCTGGTGCGTTCGACGGTGACGACCAGCCTGCGGGTTCCGAGCGCCAGCATCACGCTGACGCCGGCCAGGGTGATTCCGCGCAGCGCGACATCACCGGTGGTCCCTATCCGGGCCAGCTCGGGCGCGAGGTAGATCACCGATGCGACCGCGCCGATCACCACCGCCTGGACCGATCCGAGCGCGGCGGCCGCCACCACCACCGGCAGGAAGAGGGCCGCCATGGAGCCGCCGGCGCCGCCGGAGAGCTCAACCAGGCCCGCCACGAACAGGAGTGAGAGGCCGAGCCGCAGGAAGGACCAGCCCAGCGGGGTGAGCGGGCGGAGCCTGGCGGGCACCATGCTCAGCATGGCCTGGGCTCCCACGAACAGCAGGGCGAGCACGCTCAGCGCCGCGAGTTGAACCGGCTCGCGCGAGACGATGAGCACGACCGCCGCGATCGGCACCATGCCGGCGGAGTAGGCCAGGTACGGGTCGCGCATGAACCGCGGCGCCCGCCGGCGCCGGCGCCGGTGCGGCCGGCCTTCGGTGCGCAGCCGCTCGCCCTGGCCCAGCGAGGGCAGGGGCATGCCGCGGGGCCGCGTCAGCGCGGGTCGCATCCCGCTGACCCTAGCGAACCCGACCGGAGTGCACCTATCCCCCGAAAGTACCGAGGCCCCAGCTGAACGAGAGCCGGGGCGGCACGAGTAGGTATGGCATGCACCGCCCGGCCGCCCGGCCGACCCGCCTCGCCCGCCTGACCCGCGCGCGTGGCCCTCGACCGCTAGGCTTCCGGCGTGCCGCCGAGCCTGAAGCGGCCGGATCGTCCGGCCACCCCATCGCGCCTGCCGGGCGCGGGTCGATGAGGATGCTCGGCGCCGTCTGGGGCATCGTGCTCGATCGGTGGCGAGTCGACTGGCCCATGGTCCTGGCCGCCTGGCTGATCGTGGTCCTGAGCTCGACCCTGCTCTCCGCGGCGTTCATCTACGGGGACGCGGTGGCCACGGCCGGGCTGCGCCGAACGCTGAGCGACGCTCCGGCCACGGACGCCAACCTGCAGGTCGGCCTTCGCTCGCGCACGGCCGAGCTGGCGGTGCGCGACGCCGTGGTCTCCGCCAGCCTGCAGCGCCTGCCGGCACCCGGGCGCCTGATCCGCTCCGGGAGATCCGACTCGTTCGCGCTGGCGGATCAGCCGGGGGACGTGGTGCGCAACCTCGCCGTCTTCGCCTTCTTCGAGGAGTTCCGGCAGCATGCGACCCTGGTCCAGGGCGCCTGGCCGCCGGAGGCCACCGCGCCGGGCCCGGTGCCGGTGGCCATCCACGCCTCCACGGCCGAGCTGATGGGCTGGAGGCCCGGGACGGAGCTGCCCCTGGTCAGCCGGCGTGACGAGAGCGTGACGGTTGTCGCCCGCGTGGTCGGCGTCTACGCGCCGGATGATGCGACCGAGCCCTACTGGTGGGCCGATTCCCTGGCGCTGGAGGGCGCCGAGCTGGGACGCTCGTTCGACACGTTCGGCCCGCTGGTCACCTCCCGGTCCGCGTTCCTGGCCGGCACCGGCGGATCTGGCTCGTTCTACTGGCGCTTCTTCCCCACCTTCGGGGAGGTCGCGCTGGGCGACATCGCGCCCCTGCGCGCGGCGGTCGACCGGCTCCTGGCCGAGATCACCGGCGTCCTCGGCGCAGCCACCATCCAGCCCTCGCTGAGGACCGAGCTGGGTTCGATCCTGGCGGACGTGGAGGCGGCGCTGCTCGCCAGCCGCACGGCGGTGCTGCTGGTCACGCTGCAGCTCGGGGCGCTGGCCGCCTACGCGCTGCTGCTGACCGCCAACCAGATCATCGACCGGCGCCGGGGTGAGACGGCGCTGCTCCGCTCACGCGGCGCTGCCACGGCCCAGCTGGGCGCCATCGCCGCGGCGGAGGGCCTGCTGGTCGCCATCCCGGCCGTCCTGGCCGGCCCGCCGCTGGCGGCCGTCTTCCTGCGGCTGCTGAACGAGGTCGGTCCGCTCGCCCAGGTCGGGCTCAGGCTGGAGGTCACCATCCCGCCGGCGGCGTGGGCGCTGGCCGCGGCGGCCGGGCTGGCCGGCGTCGCCATCCTGGTCCTGCCCCTGGTGCTGCCCACGCCCTCGTTCGTCAGCGCGCTCCAAGCACGAGGCCGCCAGCTGGCAAGCAGCATGACCCAGCGGGTCGGCCTGGACCTGGCCCTGCTCGCCGTGGCCGCCATCGCCATCTGGCAGCTGCGCCTGTACGGCGCGCCGCTGACCCGGACGATCCAGGGAGGGCTGGGGATCGATCCGCTGCTGGTCGCCGCACCGGCCATCGGCCTGGTGGCCGGCGCGATCCTGGCGCTCCGGGTCGTCCCGCTGCTGGGTGCCGTGGCGGACCTGGTGGTCGCCCCGGGCCGGGCGGTCGTGTCGGCGCTGGGCGCCTGGCAGGTCGGGCGCCGGCCCCAACGCTACGCGCGTTCGGCGCTGCTGCTGATGCTGGCCCTGGCCCTGGGCGTCTTCGCCGTCTCGTATGAGCGCACCTGGAGCGTCTCGCAGCGCGAGCAGGCCGACTTCCGGGTCGGCGCCGACCTGCTGGCCCAGCCCGGAGTCGGCGCCCGCGACGAGCTGCGCACCGGGGCCGTGGGAGGGCTGGAGGGGCGGGTTCCGGGCGTGGGCCGGGCGGTGGCCTTCTCCCAGCGGCGGGCGCGCGTCGGCGGGGTGAGCGCCCAGGCTCTGGGGCTGGACGCGGGGCTGGCACCGGTCGTGGTGCGGATGCGACCGGACCTGGCGACCGGCAGCCTGGGCGGGCTGATGGGGCGCCTGGCTGCCGCCCGCCCGAATGCTCCGCTGCCACAGCTGCCGGGCGAGCCCGTGCGGCTTCGGCTGGAGGTCGCCCTGGCGCCGGATCCCGCTGCCCCGCTGCCCGATCAGCCGAGCCTGAGCCTGGCGGCCGTGCTCCTGGACGGCGCCGGGATCCCGCTTCGGACCGCCGCCCAGCCAGTTGCCCTGCGCCCCGGGCCGCAGGTCGTCGAGATTCCGCTGACGGTCACCGGGAGCGATACCGCGCCCAGGGCGCCGATGCGCCTGGCCGGGGTGGAGCTGCGCATCGAGGGTGTGATCCTGCCCGACATCCTGCCCGACCCCGACCGCGAGCCGGACGACTATCGGCGCAGCGGATGGATGACGGTGCTGGAGATCGCGACCAGCAGCGAGCCGGGTGGCGGCGACTGGCAGCCCGTCGCGGCGGCGAGCGGTGGCTGGCGCTACCTGGCGAGCGTGGCCGGCACCCCCGGCCAGCCGGGCGAGGGCCGGACCGCGGACTCCGGGGGCCCGGAGATCCGCTTCGACTCCGGCGTCGCCCAGCGGCGCGAGGGGCTGGCGGCCTCCACCTTCGTGATCCAGCCGGCTGCGCTGGCCGAGGTGGCGGCCGATGCGGCCCTGCCGGTGATCGTGGACGACCGCCTGGCCGGGTCGAGCGCGTCCGGCACCGGCGCGGCGCTGACGGTCAACCTGCTGAGCGAGCTGCGGCCGGCCGAGGTGGTGGGCGTGGTGGATGCCTTCCCCGGGACGGATGCGACGCGGGCGCTGGTCGTCTACGACCTGCCGACGCTCGCCCTGCGCGACTACTCCCGTACCCTGCGCCTGCCCGCCATCGACGGCTGGTGGCTGTCGGTGGCGGAGGAGCGGGCGGAGGCGGTATCGGCCCTGCTGGCCGAGCCTGCGTACGCCAGCCACGCGACGAGCCGCTGGCAGGTCGCCACCTCGCTGCTGACCGACCCGGTGGCGCTGGGCCTCATCGGTGCCCTCAGCCTGGCCGCCGTGGCGGCCACCGCCTTCGCCCTCGTCGGCTTCATCACCGCCGCCGCGATGTCGACCCGCGAACGCCTGGTCGAGTTCGGCCTGCTCCGCGCGCTGGGCCTGTCACCCCTGCAGCTCTCCGGTTGGCTGCTGCTCGAGAACGCGATTCTGGTGGTGGTGAGCGTCGGCACGGGCACCCTGCTGGGCTGGATGCTCGCCTGGCTGGTGCTCCCCTTCGTGACCGTGACCGGCGACGGGTCGGCGCCGGTGCCGCCGGTCGCGATCCAGATCCCGTGGGATGTCATCGGGCTGCTCTGCGGGGCGGTGGCCGTGACCCTGGCGGTCATGGTCGGCCTGCTGGCGCTGTCCCTGCGACGCATCGGGCTGGGATCGACGCTGCGGCTGGGCGAGCCCCAATGATCCGCGGGCTGCCGGCCATGCTGGCGATCAGCCTGCGGCGGGCGCGGGCGGAGCCCGGCCTGGCGATGACGGTGGTGGCCACCGTGGCGGTCACCTGCCTGCTGGGCGCGATGCTGCCCCGCCTGGAGCACCGAGTTACCGACGACGGCATTCGCCACGAGCTGCGGACGTCTGCGCCGACCCTGCGCAGCGTGCAGGTGCTGGCCACCGGCCGGATCGTGGCGGCGACCGACCCGGCCGACCCGATGCGCGCCGTTCGCGAGGCGGGTGACGACGTGCGGGGGGACCTGGGTCCGACCCTGCGCGAGGTGCTCAGCCCGCCAACCTTCGTGGCGGAGAGCACCCGCTACCAGCTGGTACCCGATCCGGACATCCGGCCGGTGCCGCCTCCCAGCTTCCTGGCCCTGCGCCAGCAGGAGGAGGTCAACCGGCATGTGCGCTACGTGGCGGGCAGGGAGCCGACCGGGAGCGGCAGGACCGCCCTGCTGCCGCTGGCCGGCGCCGGCGGCGCCACCCTGCGCCTGCCGCTGATCGAGGTCGCGGTCTCGGTCGAGACGGCGGCCCGCCTGCGGCTGGAGCTGGATGCCATCCGCTTCGCATCGGCCGACCTGGACGACGTGCTGGTGGCACCCGCCCAGCCGGAAGGACCGGTCTGGGTCGCCGTGCGGCTGGTCGGCACCTTCGAGGTGATCGACCCCGACGACGAGTTCTGGCTCGGCGACCGCCAGCTGGTTCGCGTCTTCGAGGCGGGAAGCATCGAGCGCCCGCTGCTGCTGGCGGCCGGCATCATCGCGCCGGAGGGCTATCGGTCGCTTCTCGCGTCGCCGGGCCTGCTCCGCTACGCGTGGCGCTTCATGACGCAGCCCGACCTGGTCGACGGCGCCGTGGCGGGGCGGCTCGGCGACGACCTGCGCCGGCTGCGGGCCAGCTTCGGCTCGGCCTCCGCCCCGCGGCCCGGCGAGCGATCGGTGCGCACCGGCCTGGATCGCATCCTGGAGGCCTTCCGGGCTCGGCATGCAGCCACGGTGGGCGCGCTGACCGTGATCGGCCTGGGGGTCCTGGGCGTCGCCCTGGCGGCGCTGGTGCTCGTGGCCGCGCTGGTCGGCGAGCGCCGTCGCGCGGCGCTGGCGCTGACCCGCGGGCGTGGGGCGGCGGCGTGGCAGGCTGCCGCCGGCGTCCTGGCCGAGAGCCTGCTCCTCACCCTCCCGCCCACGCTGGCCGGGCTGGCCCTGGCCACCTGGCTGGTCGACGCCCGGCCGGCCCCCTTGTCGCAGGCGGTGGCGCTGGGCATCGGCCTGGCGGCCGCGGTGGCTCTGCTGGCGAGCTCGCTGGCCGCCTCCATCGGTCGCCTGGCCCAAACGGCCCACGTCCGGCTGGCGGCGCGTCCGGTCTCCGGCCGCCGGCTGGTGGCCGAGGGCCTGGTGATCGGGCTGGCCCTCGGCGGCGTGGTGCTCCTGCGGCGACGCGGGCTGGCGATCGGAGCGATCGACCCGTTGCTGGCCGCCATCCCAACCCTGCTGGCGGTGGCGACCGGCCTGATCCTGCTGCGCGCCTACCCGCTCCCCATCCGGCTGCTGGCTTGGCTGGCCGCCGCCGGACGCGGGCTGGTGGCGCCGCTGGCCCTGCGGCGAGTCAGCCGGCAGCCGCAGGCCACCCAGCTGCTGTTGCTCGCCGCCCTGCTGGCGGTATCGGTGGGCGTGTTCGCATCGGGGGTGTCGCAGTCGGTGACCGATGGCCAGGCCCTGGCCGCCTGGCGCGAGACCGGCGCGGATTACCGGGTCGGGGCCCCGACCGGCGGAAGCCTGGGGAGCCGGCTGGACCTGGCCGCGGTGGCGGGCGTGGACGCGACCGCGCAGGCCGCGGTGCTTGAGGGTACGACAGTCCTGGTCACGACCGGCACGGCCGGGGCGACGACCCTGGCGGCCATCGAGCCGCAGCGCTACGAGGCGGTCACCGCCGGCACGCCGGTGGCCACCACGTTCCCCGCCGCGTTCGGAGCCCCTCCCACGGCCCAGGCCGGCGCCCACGACACGCCGATCCCCGCCATCATCTCCCGCCTTGCTCCGGGCGGGCGCGTACGGCTGGTGGAGGGCAACCGGTTCGGGCTGCTGCTGGACGGCGCGCGGGTCACCTTCCTGGTCGTCGGGGTGCGGGACACCTTCGCCGGCATCGCCCCGGACCAGAGCTTCGTGCTGGTGCCGATCGAGCACCTGCGGGCCCGCGCCCCGCAGCGCCCGGTCGCGGCCAGCGTCATCTTCCTGAGCGGGTCGGTGGACGCGCTGACGGGAATCCGGGCGGCCATCGCCGATTCGGCCACCGGTGCCGTGCTCGAGTCGCGCTCCGCCCGCCTGGCGGCCCTGCGCGAGGGCCCGCTGGTCGGCGCGGTGTCCGCCGGCTTC
>JBOGSY010000021.1:0-14401 GCA_050691915.1 Candidatus Limnocylindria bacterium
GCGTCGCGGCGGCCGCCGGCCGGCTGGGTGCCGGCGACCTGGGTGCGCGCGCCGCGGGCGGCCCGGACCGGGAGCCGGCCGAGCTGGCCGACGCGTTCAACGCCATGGCGGCGCGCCTGCAGCGCTCCGAGGAGCTGCGCCGCCGAGCGGCCAGCGACATGGCGCACGACCTGGCCACGCCGGCGACGGTGCTGGAGTCCCAGCTTCAGGCCATGGTCGACGGCGTCGTCCCGGCCGACCCCGAGCAACTGGAGCTGGCCCGCGCCGCGGCGGCCGCCATGAGCGGGGTCGTGGTGCAGCTGCGCGACCTGGTCGACGTGGAGGCGGCCGCCCTCCAGCGTCGCGCCGAGCGAGTGACCGTTCACGGGCTGCTCGCGGAGGCGGCCCAGGCCCTCGAGCCGCTCTTCCGCGACCGCGGCGTGGTCCTGGAGCTCACCTCCCCGGCCGGCGACCTGGTGGTGGAGGTCGACCGGGTCCAGGTCGGCCGCGCGCTGCGCAACGTGCTCACCAACGCCGCCCAGCACTCCCCGTCGGGCGCCGCGGTGACGCTTGGCGCCGATCGAGCGGCGGGATCCATCATGGTGCGGGTCGTCGACCGGGGAGCGGGCATCGCCGCCGACGACCTGCCGCACGTCTTCGAGCGCTTCTACCGCGCCGATCGGGCCCGGGGTGGCGGGCAGGCGCACGGGGGGAGCGGCATCGGCCTGACGATCGCCCGGGAGCTGCTGCGTGCCAACGGCGGCGACGTGCGGGTGGAGCGAACCGGCCCGGAGGGGACCACCTTCGCGATCTCCCTGCCCGCCGCCGGGCGCGCCGGCCCCGGCTAGGCGGGAGGGTCCCAGGCCCGGCGCCGGCTGAGAGCCAGCCAGTCGCCGCGCAGGATCGACATCAGGCTGACGTCGTGGTGGGCCCCGCGATGGAAGCGGGCGTGGCGCTTGACCGCATCGATTTGGAAGCCGGCCTTCTCGTAGGAGCGGCGCGCGCGGGCGTTGTAGTCGAAGACGTGCAGGTAGATCCGCTCCAGGCGGAGCTCGCCGAAGCCGAAGTCCACGATGCAGTTGACCGCATCGGTCCCGTAGCCGCGGCCCTGGAGGGTCCGGTCGGTGATGACGACCGCCATCTCGGCGCTGCCGTTCTCGCGGTCGATGTCGCGCAGGCTGACGTTGCCGACGCGACGGTCGCCGTCCAGCAGGCAGATCGCGAACGAGAACATCGTCTTGCCCTGCTGGGAGATGACCATCTGGGCGAACTCGGCGCCATCGTCCGCGCCGACCGGCCACTTCAGGCCCAGGTGGTGGCCGGTCTCGGCGTCGGAGACCGCCGGGGCGTCCTCCAGGAAGTCGGACTTCAGCGAGGCACGCAGCCAGACCCGCTCGCCGCGGAGCATCGGCAGGGGCTGGGCGCCGGGCTCAGGCTCGGGCATGGCCTGCATCATACCCACGCCGCGGCGCTACCATCTTCGCCATGACCGATGCCGCCGCCACCCTCGAGTCCCGCCTCCTGATCGACGGCGCCTTCCGCGATGGCGCCGGGGGCGCCACCTTCAGCACCGGCAACCCGGCCACCGGCCAGGACCTGGCCGAGGTGGCGCTGGCCGCGCCGGCGGACGTGGATGAGGCGGTCTCGGCGGCCCGCCGGGCCTTCGAGGGAAGCTGGGCCAAGACCAGCCCGGCGAAGCGGGCCCGGATGCTGAATCGCCTGGCCCAGCTCCTGGACGAGCGCACCGACGAGCTGGCGACGCTCGAGTCGCGCAACAACGGCAAGCCGGTGTGGCAGTCCGCTGCCGAGATCAAGACCGCGGTGGTCACCCTGGAGCTGTTCGCCGGCGCGGCACAGCACGTCTACGGGCGGTCGCACGTGGTCAACCCATCAGTGGTGACCTACAGCCTGCGCGAGCCGGTGGGCGTGTGCGCCGCCATCATCCCGTGGAACTACCCGCTGATGATGGCGGTCTGGAAGCTGGCTCCCGCCCTGGCCGCCGGCAACACGCTGGTCATGAAGCCCGCCTCCGCCACGCCGCTCAGCGCCCTGGCCCTCGGCGGGCTGGCGCTGGAGGCCGGCATCCCGGCCGGCGTCTTCAACGTCATCAGCGGGCCCGGTGGCGAGGTGGGGGAGGCGCTGGCCTCGCACCCGGGTGTCGACAAGGTGGCCTTCACCGGCGAGACGGAGACCGGGCGCCGGATCGCGGCCGTGGCGGCGCAGACCCTCAAGCGGGTCAGCCTGGAGCTGGGTGGCAAGTCGCCGAACCTGGTGTTCGCGGACGCCGACCTGGACGCCGCGGTGGTGGGCTCGCTGTGGGCGATCTACTACTCGGCCGGCCAGTCGTGCGAGGCGCGGTCCAGGATCCTGGTCCAGGACGAGGCCTACGATGCCTTCGCGGCCGCCTTCACCCGGCGGGCCGCGGCCCTGCGCCTTGGCGACCCGCTGGCGGCCGACACCCAGGTCGGCTCCCTGATCTCGCGCGCCCACGCCGCCCGGGTGCTGGGCCACGTCGAAGCGGCGCTGGCGGAGGGCGGCGAGCTGCTCACCGGCGGCGCGGTCGACGGGGAGCTGGGCGAGGGACTGGATCCCCGGGCCTTCGTCCGGCCGACCGTGATCGGTGGCGTGACCAACGCCATGAAGGTTGCCCAGGAGGAGGTCTTCGGACCGGTGGTGACCTTGCAGCGTTTCGCCGACGAGGCGGAGGCGGTGGGCTTGGCCAACGACGTGCGCTACGGCCTGGCGGCCACGATCTGGACCGCCGACGCCGCGCGTGGCCACCGGGTGGCGCAGCGCATCCGGTCGGGGGCGGTGGGCATCAATACCCCGTTCGTCGCGTTCCCGGGCATCCCGTTCGGCGGATTCAAGGAGTCCGGCTACGGCCGCGAGCAGTCGCTGGAGGCGCTGGAGCTGTACACCGAGCCGAAGGCCATCCTGGTCGGCACCAGCCCCAGGCCGGTCAACCCGTTCGGCGCCTGACCCCGCGCTCTGACGTGATCGAGCCCAGCACGATCAGGACGCCCCCGCCGTACAGGCCCGCCAGGTGGTACGCGGTGGCTGGCAGCCCCAGGTAGGTCGGCTCTGGCGGCCTAGGCGGGTACGAGCAGGCGCACATGGCCTGGTACATCCCCAGCAGGACGCCGATCCAGACCGCGGCCACGACCCATCCGCCGGCGATGACCCAGCGCGTGGCGCGCGCCCAACCGGTGGGCTGCACCGCCGCCCAGGCGTGCACCCCGGCGGCCAGGGTCAGCGCCACGAACAAGGGGACGATGTCGCGGTCGCCATCCTGGCTGGCCACCACCGCGGCCACGGCCGCCAGGGCGGCGGCGACCAGCGCCGGGGCCCCGGGCAGCCGGCTCACGGCGCCTCCTCCAGGCACGCCGCCGGCACGGCGCCGGCCTCGGGGTCGTGGTACGGACACAGCGCCCGGCCGGCGGAGCCGCGCACCAGCAGCGCCCAGTCGCCCGGTGGCGCGTTGCCATCGCGCAGCCCCGGAAGCAGCGGGACGGCCAGCGCCACCTGCGGATCCACGCCACGAATGGCGTACGCCGTCGGCTCCAGGAAGAAGCCCTCCTCGCCCGACGAGAGCCGCCCATAGGGGGTGAGGTCGGCCGCCGGGAAGGAGAGCGACGGGTCGTAGACGACGCCGTAGGTCAGGCCATTGATGGTGGCCTGGGCCGGGCTGGCGGCCATGTCGTCGAGGGCGCGGATCCCCGCCAGGCCGGCCGCGACCAGGAGCACCACGGCCGCCAGGCCGGCGGGCAGCAGCCAGGGGGGTCGCCCGCGGCGCGCGGTGACGACCTCGTCCACCACGACCTCGGCGGGACGTTCCAGCCGCGCCGCCTCGACGTGCGCCAGGAGCGCAACGGCCAGCTGCTCCTCGAACGGGGTGAGGTGCTCCGAGGTCATTGGTCCAGCTCCGTGCGCAGGCGACTCACCAGCCGGTGCAGCCGGCTGCGGACGCCCTCCGGGCTGATGCCCAGCTGCCGGGCCAGCTCGGGCGAGGACAGGCCCAGGACGTAGCGCAGGGCGAGGAGCTCGCGGTCGCGTGGCTCCAGTTCGGCCAGCAGGCGGGCGACGTCCAGCCGCTCGACGCGGGTGCCGGGATCCGCCGGCGCCTGCGGGTCGGGGTGACGGCCCTCCAGCACGCTTCCGCGTCGCCGCCGGCGCGCCAGCTGGCGCGCCTCGTTGGCCGCCACCGAGAGGAGCCAGGAGCGCAGGCGGGTCGCATCGCGCAGCTGCGGTGGCGCGTGCCACAGGCGCTGCCATGCGTTCTGGGTCGCGTCGCGGGCCAGCTCGGGATCCCCGCACACGATGAAGCAGAGGCGGGCCATCTCGGCGTCGTGGGCCTCGACCAGGCGCGTGAACGCATCCCGGTCGCCGCCCGCCACGCGGGCCAGCAGCCCGGCACCTTCGTCCGGCGTGCTCATGAGCAGGCAGGCTTCCACACCCTACTGATGCACCGGCGGCGCCATGCGTTTCAGGATGAGGCCGGCTATGGCTCGAAGGGAAGCCCCCGCTCCACCGCCGACCAGCCCGCGGCCGGGAGACGGGGCGCTACAGTTCGCGTTCATGGAGCAGGCGCTGGCGCTGTATCGGACCACCTCGTCGGCCGGCGCCGCCGTGCTGCTGGTGGCCGTCAACCTGGTCCCACTGGCCGGCGTGCTGTGGTGGGGCTGGGACCTGGCGGTGATCCTGGCCCTGTACTGGATCGAGAACGGGATCGTGGGCGCGTTCAACGTGCTCAAGATCCTGCGCGCGGAAGGTACCGCCCTTCCAGGCCCCAGCCGCATGAGCCTCAACGGTCGGCCCATCGAGGCGTTCGCCAAGGGACCGATCGCCCTCTTCTTCCTGGTCCACTACGGCGCCTTCTGGATGGGGCACGGGATGTTCGTGCTGGTCTTCCTGCCGCTGATGGCGGGGTTCGGCGCCGGGCCCGGGCTCGGGCTCGGCCCGGACTGGAGCCTGGTGCGGCTGGGCGCGGTCGGCCTGGCGATCAGCCATGGCGCCTCGTTCTGGCTCAACTACCTGGGCCGGCGCGAGTATCGGTCCGTCTCACCCGGGCAGCTGATGCTGGCGCCCTACGGGCGCCTGGTGATCCTGCACCTGACCATCATCCTGGGCGCCATGCTCAGCATCTGGATCGGGTCGCCGGTCGGCTCGCTGCTGGTCCTGGTGGCCCTCAAGACCGCGCTCGACCTCTTCTTCCACCTCCGGGAGCATCGGCGCGTGGCCGGTGCCGGACCGATGCGCGCCCCCGCCTGACCGGCGGTTGCGCGGGCGCCCTGCCCCGCGTACCGTGACGGGTCCATGGATCGCTCCGCGCTGGACTGGTACAACCGCTTTCCCGAGGGCTGGTGGGGCTACCACTGGTCGCTGCCGCAGCCGATGAGCGCGGTCGAGCTCGTGGAGTCCGGCAGCCTGGACGGGCGCCTGATGGCCACGCTCTGGGTGGTGATGGCCCGTCGCGGCGGCGTGATGCTCTCGTCGGAGGCACCGCAGGCCGGCAAGACGACCACCCTCTCCGCCCTGGTCGACTTCCTGCCCGATGCGACCGTGGGCGTCTTCCTGCGGGGCTGGGCCCAGGACGTGTCCTGGACGGACGAGATCGGCCCCGACCGCGGCTTCCTGCTGGTCAACGAGATGAGCGACCACCTGCCGATCTACGTGTGGGGCCCGAACGCCCGTGCCGCGCTCCGGCTGGCGGGGACCGGCTATGGCTTCGGAGGCACCATGCACGCGGACTCGCTCGACGAGGCCCTCGGCTGCCTGCGCGGCGAGCTGGGTGCGACCGATGCGGACCTGGCCGGCCTGACCGTCTACCTGCAGTACTCGGCCTACCGCACCCCGGCGGGGATGTATCGCCGCGTGGAGGAGGCCTGGCACCTGCGGACCGACGCCGCCGGCGTCCTGGCTCCCGTCCGCCTGGCGGCGCTGGAGGGCAGCCGCTCCCCGCGGCTCACCGGAGCGCAGCGGATGCCGGTCCCGCCGACCCTGGCCGGCGACGGCGGGCGCTCGCGCCGGCCGCTGCTGCACGATCCGGCCGCCTACGCCGCTCTGGCCGGTGCCCTGGGCCTGACACCGGACGCCCTGGAGGCCGAGATCGCGGCGCGCCAGGCCTTCCTGGCCGCGCTGGCCGAGCGCGGCATCTGCGACCCGCCGTCAGTGGCGCGCGCCGTGCGTGACTACCCTTCCCGGTCGCCCTTGCTGCTGCCCGTCCGCCCCGCGTCCGAAGGAGCCACAGCATGACCGAGCATCCGAGCACCGGCACCCTGGGCGAGCTGCGCGCCAGCGGCTACCGGCCGCGCAGCGTCAAGGAGGAGATGCGCGCCAACCTGGTGGATCGCATCCGCGCCTCCGCTCCCTTCCTGCCCGGGATCCTGGGCTATGACGAGACCGTGCTGCCGCAGCTCGAAAACGCGGTCCTGGCCGGCCAGGATGTGATCCTGCTCGGCGAGCGCGGGCAGGCCAAGAGCCGGATCGCCCGCTCGCTGGTCTCGCTGCTGGACGAGTGGGTGCCCGAGGTCGCCGGGGCGGAGCTGCACGACGATCCGCTGCGCCCGGTCAGCGCGCACGCGCGGACCCTGGTGGCGGAGCTTGGCGACGCCACGCCCGTTGCCTGGCTGCACCGCGACCAGCGCTACGGGGAGAAGCTGGCCACTCCCGACATCACGATTGCCGACCTGGTGGGCGAGGTGGACCCGGTCAAGGTCGCCGAGGGTCGCTACCTGTCGGACGAGCTGACCATCCACTACGGCCTCGTGCCGCGCACCAACCGCGGCATCTTCGCCCTGAACGAGCTGCCCGACCTGGCCGAGCGGATCCAGGTCGGCCTCCTCAACCTGATGGAGGAGCGCGACGTCCAGATCCGCGGCTACAAGGTCCGCCTGGAGCTCGACCTCTTCGTCATCGCCAGCGCCAACCCGGAGGACTACACCTCGCGCGGCCGGATCATCACCCCCCTCAAGGATCGCTTCGGGGCGCAGATCCGGACCCACTACCCGGAGGATGCCGAGATCGAGATCGCAATCGTCGACGCCGAGCAGACGGCATTCGAGGACGAGACCGCGGCATCGGTCCCGGTCCAGGTGCCGGGCTTCATGCGCGAGATCGTGGCGGAGCTCTCCCAGCTGGCCCGGCGCTCGTCCGAGGTGAGCCAGCGCTCCGGCGTCAGCGTGCGCGTCACGATCGCCAACCACGAGACGCTGCTGGCGGCGGCCCTGAAGCGGGCGGTGCGCCTGGACGAGCCGGTCGCCGCGCCGCGGATCAGCGACCTCCCGGCGGTGGTGGCGTCGACCGCCGGCAAGATCGAGCTCGAGACGCTGGGCGACGAGACCCGCGAGGAGAAGGTCATCGAGAAGCTGGTGCAGCGGGCGGTGGTCAACGTCTTCAACCACCATTTCAGCCTCTCGGAGCTGGTCCCCCTGATCGAGCGCTTCGAGGCGGGCGCCGATGCCGAGGTGGGCGAGGGCGTCGGCGCGGCCGCCCACGAGCGACTGGTGGCGGAGATCCCCGAGCTGCGGCGGGCGGTCGGGCGGCTGGACGTGGGCGAATCGCCGGCCGGCGTGGCCAGCGGCGTGGAGTTCGTCCTGGAAGGTCTCCACCTCAACCGCCGCCTGAACAAGGAGCGGCGCGGCGCCGGCGTGCGCTATGCGCGCTAGGCGCGCCCGGCTCGTCGCGTGAGCGTCCTCCGCTACTCCCGCTGGGACGGCACCCAGCAGCTGCCGCCCTTCGACGCGGATGACGTGCTGGACGCCCTGTCGGAGGACATCCTGGCCGAGGGCGACGTGCGGCGCGCGCTCCAGCGGGTCATGCAGCGCGGCGTGCGCGGAACCCGGGGCGGAGACATCCCCGGCCTGCGCAGGATCGTCGACCGCATGCGCGAGCGGCGCCAGGCCGAGCTGCAGCGCGCTCACCTGGACGGCGTCCTGGACGACCTGGCCGAGCGGTTGGACCGGATCGTCGCCCAGGAGCGCGAGGGGATCGAGCGACGCCTCGGTGCGGCAGAGCGGGAGGCCGCCGACGCGTCGACCGAGCCCGAGCAGGAACAGGCTCGCCTGGCCGAGCAGGTGCTGCGTCGCGCCGCCCGGCAGCGAAGCGATCGGCTGGATGCCCTTCCGCCGAGCCTGGCCGGGCGGCTCCACGACCTGCGCGATTACGAGTTCATGGACCCCGGTGCGCGCGACGCGTTCAACGCGCTCACCGACGAGCTGCGCCAGCAGCTGCTGCAGACCTACTTCCAGGGTCTGCGGGACGGCGTGGCGGGCCTCACCCCCGATGACCTCGATGGCGTGCGCCAGATGGTCCGCGACCTCAATGCCCTGCTGGAGAAGCATGCCTCCGGCGCCGATACCCGGGCCGACTTCGATGCCTTCATGGCCCAGCATGGCCAGTACTTTCCGGCCGGCATCACCAACGTCGACGAGCTGATCGACCACCTGCACCGCCAGGCCTCCCAGATGGCCTCCCTGCTGGCCAGCATGAGCCCGCAGATGCGCGACGAGCTCCAGCAGCTGATGGACGACCTGCTGCGGGACGACCGCCTGCGCTGGGACATGGCCCGCCTGGCCGGGAACCTCCAGGGCCTGCGTCCCGATGCGGCCTTCGGCGAGCCATACCCCTTCGCCGGAGACGAACCGATGGGCCTGGTCGACGCCCTGGCCGCCATCGACCGGCAGCAGCAGTACGACGCCATGGAGGAGGAGCTGCTCGCGGCGCGCGATCCAGACGCGCTGGGCCGCATGGACATGGACCTCCTCCGGGACTTGGCCGGCGACGACGCCAGCGACGACGTGGAGCGGCTGCGCGAGCTCACCCAGGCCCTGGAGGAGGCAGGCTACCTGGAGCGCGACGGCGGCCGGCTGGAGCTCACCCCGCGCGCGGCCCGCAAGCTCGGCATGCGCGCCCTGACCGATATCTTCAGTCGGCTGCGGCGGGAGACCCTCGGCGGCCACGCCCTGCCGACCGCGGGCGGTGGCGGCGAGCCGACCGACGAGACCAAGCTGTACGAGCACGGGGACCCGTTCGCGGTGGACCTCAACCGGACGCTGTTCAACGCCATGGTGCGAGGCGGCGCCGGCACACCGGTTCGGCTCTCGCCGGACGACTTCGAGGTCCGCCGCAGCGAAGAGACCACGGTCTCGTCGACGGTCCTGCTGCTCGACATGAGCCGCTCGATGCTGCTGCGTGGCTGCTCCACCGCCGCCAAGCGGGTGGCCATGGCCCTGCACACCCTGATCCACACCAAGTACCCGCGCGACCGGCTGTACGTGGTCGGCTTCGCCTACTACGCCCGGCAGATCAAGCCGGAGGCGATCGCCACCCTGTCGCCATACGAGTTCGAGTACGGCACCAACCTGCAGCACGCCCTGATGATCGGCCGCCAGCTGCTCGGTCGCCGGAGCGGCAACAAGGAGATCGTGGTCATCACCGACGGTGAGCCCACCGCCCACGTCGCCAACGGCCAGGTCGAATTCGCCTATCCGCCCACCATCCGCACCATGCAGTCGACCCTGCGGGAGGTGGGTCGCGCCACCCGCGACGGGATCGTGATCAACACCTTCATGCTCGAGCGATCGCGCTACCTGTCCGAGTTCGTGGACCTCATGAGCCGAATCAACCGCGGCCGGGCCTTCTACGTCGAGCCGGAGCGCTTGGGCGAGTACGTCCTGGTCGACTACGTCAGCAAGAAGACCCGGCGCGTCGCGTAGGGGACGCCTACCCTCTGCCGCGTGCCGGAGTGGGACGCGGAGGTCAGCGTCAGCGAGGCGCTGGCCGCTGAGCTCGTCCGGGCGCAGTTCGCGCCACTGCCCGAGCGCTCCGTGCGCTTCCTGGCGGCAGGGTGGGACAACACCGTCTTCGTCGTCGACGAGACCTGGGCCTTCCGCTTCCCGCGCCGGGCCATTGCGGTTCCCGGCATCGAACGCGAGATGGCGATGCTCCCCCAGCTGGCACCCATGCTGCCGCTCCCGGTCCCCGTGCCGCGCCACATCGGGCGCCCCGGCCCCCGTTTCGGGTGGCCGTTCTTGGGAGCCCGCCTCATCCCGGGAAGAGAGCTTGGCGCGGCCGGCCTGGACGCCCCGTCAAAGGTCGGCGTCGCATCGGCGCTGGGCGGGTTCCTTCGGCGCCTCCACGCCCGCGACCTGGCCGACAGGCTGGCAGGTCGCCTGCCGCACGATCCCATGGGTCGAGCGGCAATGGGTACCCGCGTGCCGATCACCCGCGCCCGGCTGGCGGAAGCGGCGCAGCTGGGCCTGCCGGTCCCGGCCGCCGCAGACGTGGAGCCGATCCTGGCCGCCGCCGAGCGGCTGCCGCCATCCGAGCGGCGGGTCGTGGCACATGGTGACCTCCACCTTCGCCACCTCCTGGTGGAGGACGGCAGCCTGACGGGGATCATCGACTGGGGCGACGTGTGCATGGCCGACCCATCGGTGGACCTCTCGCTGGGGTGGACCTATTTCGAAGGCGACTCGCGGGCGGCCCTGCTGGAGGCCTACGGCCCTGTCAGCGCGGCGGACGTGCTGCGGGCGCGGGTGCTCGGCCTGATGCTCTCGGCTGCGCTGGCCACCCACGCCCGGAGCCTGTCCATCGGCTGGCTGGAACGCGCGACCGTGGATGGCCTGCGCCGGGTCGTCCTCCCGAATTGATCGTCGGCCCCCCCGGGGGGACACCCACCTCGCTCCATCCTCCGGGCGACCGGCAGCGCGGGCATTTCGCAACCCCGCTCCGGGCCGGAGGGGGCGTCCCGTGCTCGATCGGCGGCTTGCGCCGGCCTTCGCGGGGGCAGGCGCCACCGCGGAGTGATCGGATCACCCGAACACTAGCGGGCCCGCCCTTACCTGGCGGTTACCAACGACTTACTGAGACGGCGCCTCCGCACCTTCGCGCGTCGGGCAGAATCGGCGAATGAGCAGACCGCTGAAGGTGGGGGTCCAGCTGCCGGAGGTCGAGTACGTGGCCCGCTGGCCGGAGATCAGGGAGATGGCGCGCACGGCGGAGCGGATCGGCCTCGACTCGGTCTGGGTTGGCGACCATCTCCTGTACCGAGGTGATGGAGGGCCACCCCGTGGCCCATGGGAGGCATGGACCATGCTGGCCGCAGTTTCAGCCGTCACCGAACGGATCGCGCTGGGTCCGCTGGTGGCGGCGACCAGCTTCCACAACCCGGCAATGCTGGCCAAGAAGGCGGCGACCCTGGATGAGATCAGCGGGGGCCGCCTGATCCTGGGGCTGGGGGCCGGTTGGAACGAGGCGGAGTACCGGGCCTACGGCTTCCCGTTCGACCGGCGGGTCAGCCGCTTCGAAGAGGCCTTCACCATCATCCGCGAGCTGCTGCGGACCGGGCACAGCGACGTTCGGGGGACGTTCTATGCGCTCGACCAGTGCGAGCTGCTGCCGGCCGGGCCGCGCCCGGGAGGACCACCCCTGATGATCGGCTCGGAAGGGCCGCGGATGCTGGCGATCACGCTGCCGCACGTCGACGCCTGGAATGCATGGTTCACGTGGTTCGGGAACTCGCCGGATGGCTACCGGCCGTTGCGCGAGCGGGTGGACGACGCCTGCCGGGCGGCGGGCCGCGAACCGTCGGGGGTGGAGCGAACCGTGGCGCTGTTCGTCGCGTTCCCCGGCGGTCGAGGACGGACGGCGGGGGACCTGACCAGCCCGGACGTCGAGCCGATCTCGGGCGAGAGTGGCGTCCTGGCGAACGCGCTGGCAGCTCTTGCCGAAGAAGGAGTGGCCCACGTGCAGCTGGTGCTGGATCCCATCACCGTCGAGACGATCGGCGCGCTGCGGGCCACGCTCGAGCGGCTGGATGCCTGACGGCTGGTATCCTCGCCGCCAATGGACGACCTGCGGCCACCCGTTCAGCTGGGCGCAACCGGGCGGCTGGTCGCCCAGCCGCTCACCAACGCCGTGGGCGATCACGCGTTGCTCGTCCGCCAGGGAGAGGCGGCCAGGGCGCTGCTGACCGGCGAAGCGGCCGGCGGGGCGGCTGATGATCGCGACCGGATCGTCATCGTCCCGATGGATGACGACGTGGAGCTGCGGATGGATGGCGACGCCCTCGCCATCTGGCTGGCGACCGGGTCGGTGCGGGCCCCGGCCGCCGCAGTTCCGGGATGGGCGAGCGCCCTCGGCCTGCTGCTGGTGCTGGGTCTGATCGCCTTCGCCGTCCTGGGCAGCATCACGTTCTTCGGCTGGCTCTTAGAAGTGGCCGGATGACCCGGCAGCCTGAGCAGCCGGGCCAGGCGCCGCCAGCGGGAGATGTCGCGGCGCTGCTGCCCCCGGCGGCCGGGTTGATGGCCATGCGGATTGCGGTCGAGTTCGGCTCGGCGCAGGAGTTCTCCCTCACGCTGGAGCGTGCCCTGGCGCGCGGCGGCGAGCGCGGAGCCACGATCGTGGCCGAGCTCGATCGGGGTGACCTGGCGATCCACATCCCGCGCGAGGACGGCCCATCCTGGAACACCGTCCCGCTGGTGCACCTGCACCGCGGGGCTCGGCCGGGAGCCGAGGCCTGGGCCGCGGCCAATGCCGTGCTGGAGAAGCTGGAGCGCTACCGCTGATGGCTGCGGCTGCCAGGGGCGACGCTCCGGACCGGCTCGAGCGACCCCCGGCGGGCCCGGCCGTGGCGCCGATCTCTCCCGATCAGCAGCGCCAGCTGCGCGAGATGATGGCGCGCTTCGCCACCGGCGTGACGGTGGTGGCCGCGCGCCATGGCCCGCTGCTGGCCGGGATGACGGCCAACGCCATCGCCAGCATCAGCATCGATCCACCGCTGATGATGGCCAGCATCGGCCGGCGGTCTGAGACCCACACCGCCATCGTGGGCAGCCACTCGTTCGCGGTCAGCGTGCTGGCCGCCGACCAGCGGGCAGTGGCGGAATGCTTCGCCCAGTCGACCACCGCGGCCAAGCTGCAGCGCTTCTGCGATGCGCCCTGGCACGAGGGCGAGACCGGCTCGCCGATCCTGGACGGCGCCATCGCATTCTTCGATTGCCGGCTGATGGCAACCCACCCGGGCGGCGACCACAGCCTCTTCGTGGGGGAGATCGTGGGCGCCGGATTCGACGAGGCGGCGGAACCCCTGATCTGGTACGGATCGCGCTATCGGCAGCTGGCGCCGCAGGAGCCGGAGTGAGCCATCCCGGCGCGCTCCTGCCGGCCTGGGATCGGCTGGAGGTGCCGTCCGGCCGCCGCCTGGCGGTGGCGCCCGTGCGGCAGGTGGCGCTCGACGAGCTGCTGATCGACGACGACGACCTGCCGCAGCTCGACGACGCCACGGTCTTCTGGGCCTGGCCCGATGCGGACGGCTGGGCCGTCCGAGCGGTGCGCATCCGGGAGGCGCAGGCGACGCCCTACCTGGTGCGCGCGGCCCGCCTGCGGATCCGGCGACCGGATCCCAGCCTGGCCCGGCTGCTCGGCATCGATCCGGCCGCGCCGCCGCCATCGGTCAGCCTGGAGGGCGAGCCCAGGCCGATGGAGTCGCCGCCGCGCCAGCTTGCCTGCATCTGCCGGCTGACGCCGGCGGGCGACCTGTATCGGGCCATGGAGGCGGGTTGGCGCACGGTCGACGAGGTGAAGCGCGCAACCGGGGTCGGGTTCGGCGTCTGCCAGGGGCGTCGTTGCCTGCCGGGCATCGCGGCCCGCCTTGACCTGTCGCCGGCGGAGCCGCGCGGCACGATGACGCCGCGCCCGCCGCTGGTTCCGGTTCCCGCCTCAGTCCTCGCCGCTTTCGCCGAGGACCAGCGCCTCTTCGCGGTCGTCTGACTCCTCGGCCGCGGTCAGGCGCTTGTCCACCGCCGCCACCAGGTCCCTGAAGTCGAACGGCTTGCGCACCACCGGCGCCAGGTCTTCCAGTCGATCGGCCTCGTCGTCGCTGACCGCGGTCAGGAAGAGGACCGGGATGTCGCGGTACTCGGACCGCTCACGGAGGGATCGCACGATCACCGCGCCGCTCTCGTCGGGCAGCATGTGATCCAGGATCAGCAGGTCGGGTCGGGCGCCGTCCACCAGCGCCACGTAGAGCGGTTCGGCACCCTCGAACCCGCGCGCCTCGTGGCCCAGCTCGTTGAGCACGGCGACCACCGCCGCGCGAATGAGGGGCTCATCGTCGACGACCCAGATGGATTTGGTCACGTCCTTCTCCCCGGGGGCTGCGTGAGTTCGCCGCAAGCCTACCCTGCCAGGGCGGCAAGCGACTCGCCGATTACGCTGATGGCCGAATCGATCTCGGTGTCGGTCGTCACCAGCGGCGGGATGACGCGCACCACCTGCCCGTGGGTCCCGCACGACAGGAGCAGCAGCCGGCGTTGGTGGGCGGCCTCGAGCAGGCGGCGGGCCAGGTCCGGCCGTGGCGCCAGCGACTCCGGGTCGGCGAGCTCGATGCCGACCATCAGCCCGCGGCCGCGCACCTCTGCCA
>JBOGSY010000022.1:0-13910 GCA_050691915.1 Candidatus Limnocylindria bacterium
CGGGATCCCGGCGGTGGCCGGGTGCATCCGAATCTTCTGGAGCAGCTGCCAGCCCTCCATCTCGCGGTCCCCGATCACGAAGTCCACGATCACCAGGTCCGGCGCGACGTCCACAATCCGCGACAGCTCGTCCGGGGCGAAGCTCATGAGGATCACCTCGTGACCCATCTCGCCCTCCAGCACGTCGCGGAAGAGCTCCAGGATCTCCTTGGTGTCGTTGATCACCAGGATCCGCTTGCGCCCGCCCTCCTCACTGTCCGGCTTGCCCATGCTGGCCTGCCGATTGCAATTTCCGTGCCCCGCCCGTCCGCTCACCCGCCAAGCACACCGCGGGGCGTGGACCGCGTACCATCGGTCCCGATGCGGATCTACACGCGCAAGGGGGACGCCGGCAGCACCGGCCTGCTGTACGGTGGCGACCGGATCAGCAAGGCCGACCTGCGCACCGACGCCTACGGGACGACCGATGAGGCCGTGTCGGCGCTGGGGCTGGCCCGCGCGGCCCTGGGCTCGGCGACCGATCGCTCGGAGCGGCGGCTCAGCGTGCTGACCCTGCGCCTGCAGCGTGAGCTGTTCGTGGTCGGCGCCGAGCTGGCGACGCACGTCGACCGCCGCGGGCGCCTGGCGGCCGAGGTCAGCCTGGTGACCGCCGAGATGGTGACGGCGCTGGAGAGCGAGATCGACGCGCTGGAGGCCGGCCAGCCGATGCCCACCGAGTTCGTGGTCCCCGGCGAGACGCTTGCCGGTGCCGCATTCGACCTGGCCCGCACCACCGTCCGCCGCGCGGAGCGGCGCGCCGTGGCCCTGGCCGGCGGCGGCGGCCTGCCGGATTCCCAGGTGGTCCCCTACCTCAACCGCCTGGCCGACCTGCTGTGGGTCATGGCCCGCGCCGCCGACGGCGGCTTCACTCCCACCCGCCAGGGCTGACCGGCCGGCGGCTGCCGGCGGACGTCTGGGCGCCAGTGTTCGGGTGATCCGAACACTGCGGAATCACCGTCCCGGCCCTCGATCGGTCTACCGAATCCGCCACGCCTGGCGTTAGAATCGACCGATACCGGCACGCGACGCGAATGCCGGATCCTAGCCCCGGCCGTCCCCGCAACGTGCCGGCCGTTCAGTCAGCTCTGTCCGAGAGGTTCCCATGACGCTCTCCGCCACCCGTAACCGGATGTTCATCGACGGCGACTGGTCCGACGCCGCCTCCGGCGAGACGATCGAGGTGATCAACCCCGCCACCGAGGAGGTGATCGCCCACGTTCCGAGGGGCGACGAGGCGGATGTCGACCGGGCGGTCGCGGCCGCCCGCAGCGCCTTCGAGGCCTGGTCGTTGACGACCCCTGCCGAGCGCAGCACCGCGCTCCACAAGCTGGCCGACGCGATCGCGGGCGACGCGGAGACCCTCTCCGCACTCGAGCAGGCCAACGTCGGCAAGCCCAAGGGGACGGCCGACTTCGACGTCGAGTTCACCGTCGACAACGTCCGCTTCTTCGCCGGTGCGGCGCGGGTGGTGGAGGGCAAGGCGGCGGGCGAGTACGTCAGCACCCACACCAGCATGCTCCGCCGCGAGGCGGCCGGGGTGGTGGGCCAGGTGGCGCCTTGGAACTACCCGTTGATGATGGCGATCTGGAAGCTGTGCCCGGCGCTGGCGGCAGGCTGCACGGTGGTGCTCAAGCCGTCGTCGGCCACCCCCCTTTCCGCCCTGCGCGTCGCCGAGCTGGCGGCCGACATCCTGCCCAGGGGCGTGCTCAACGTGGTCACCGGCCCAGGGCGGGTGGCCGGCATGCGCCTGGTGACCCACCCGCAGGTCGACATGGTCAGCCTCACCGGCGACACCGCCACCGGCAAGGAGATCGCCGCCGCGGCGGCCGCATCGGTCAAGCGCGTGCATCTGGAGCTGGGTGGCAAGGCGCCGGTGCTGGTGTTCGACGACGCCGACCTCTCGGCCGTGGCCGAGACGATCAAGGTCGCCGGGTTCTTCAACTCCGGCCAGGACTGCACCGCCGCGACCCGGATCATCGCCGGGGCGCGCGTCTACGACAACCTGCTGGCCGAGCTGGTGCCGGCGGTCGAGTCGGTCACCATGGGCAACCCGGCCGATGACCCGGACCTGGACATGGGGCCGCTGGTCAGCCGGGCCCAGCAGGAGCGGGTGACGGGCTTCGTCGACCGCGCCCGCGGCGCGGGCGCCACGGTGGCCACCGGCGGCGAGACCAACGGCGACCGCGGCTTCTTCTACCGGCCCACGGTGGTGACCGACGTGGGGCAGGACGCGGAGATCGTCCAGTCCGAGGTCTTCGGCCCGGTCGTCACCGTCCAGCGCTTCGCCGACGACGAGGAGGGGATCGCCTGGGCGAACGGGGTGAACTACGGGCTGGCCGCCTCGGTCTGGACGCGGGACGTGAAGCGCGCCCTTAACGCCGCCCGCCGCCTGCGCTACGGCACGGTCTGGATCAACGACCACCTGACCATCGCGTCGGAGATGCCGCACGGCGGCTTCGGGCAGTCCGGCTACGGCAAGGACATGAGCAGCTACTCGATCGAGGACTACACCATCGTCAAGCACGTGATGGCCAAGATCGCCGACTGAGGGCCCTCAGCCGGCCAGGGCCTCCTCGAGCTCACGCCGCGATTCGATGGCCAGCTTGCGGTAGGCGTTCCCCAGGTGGAACTGGACCGCCTTGGGAGTCACGAACAGCCGCTGCGCGATCTCCCGGTTGCTGCCACCGGCTGCCGCCAGGCGTGCGACGCGCAGCTCGGCCGGGGTCAGCGACTCGGGGCCGGTCAGCGCCGCTCGGCGTGGGCGCGCCCCGGCGACCCCCAGCTCCTGACGGGCCTGCTCTTCCAGCAGGACGGCGCCTATCCGGTGCGCCGCGTCCAGGCCCCGGGCCAGGATCGGCCGCGCATCGGCGGGACGCCCGCCCCGGCGCAGGGCGGCTCCCAGCTCCACCTGGGCGTGCGCCAGCTCCAGGACCGATGGTGACGTCTCCAGCGCGGCCACCGCCTCGACCAGGTCCTCGATTCCCCGCGCGCCGCCCTCGACCACCCCGAGCGTGCGCAGGGCGACGCCCAAGGTCCGCCCGGCGCCCCAGCGCTGCGCGACCTCCAGGTCGGCGGTGGCGACCTCGATCGCGCGCTCCCGCTGGCCCAGCCGGGCGAGGGCGATGGCGTACGGCGCCCGCCAGGCCATGATCACCGGGCTCTGCATCCCCTGCCGGGTGGCGACCGCGTCGGCGGATGCGGCGGCCTCGGCCGCCTCCGCCGCCCGGCCGCGAGCGAGCAGCACGACGGCACGCGCCGCCGGAACCAGGAACTGGAAGTCCAGGGTCTGCGCCCAGCGGTCCGGGTCGATCTCCAGCGCCCGCTCCGCGCCATCCAGGTCGCCGAGCTCGACCAGCGCCAGGGCGAGGACGCTGCAGGCGGCCGGGTAGAAGGTCTCCCACCCCAGCGGCAGCCCATCCACCGCGGTCTGCGCGTCTGCCGCGGCATCGGCCAGCCGGCCGGCGTACAGGTTCGGCCAGGCCCGACAGTAGGAGGCCGTGCAGTAGCGGCCGAGATGGCCGGTGGCCTGCGCCTCCGCCATGGCGGAGCTGAGCATCTCGATCTCCTCGTCGAGCTCGTCGGCGGCGAGCAGCACGGCGGCCGCCAGCTCGACGCTCTGCCCGGCTGCCAGCAGCTCGCGCATGGGAGCGCCCTCGAGGCCACGGCGAGCCAGGGCCAGCTGCTCGTCGCGGTCGCCGATCACGAAGGCGGAGCGCTGGAACGCCACCGAGCAGGCGAGGTGCCGCTCGGCAGGGGTCACGAACGGGCCGCGCAGGATCCTGCTGAGGCGGCGCGCGGTCTCTTCGCTCGGCTTCCCGGACATCAGCGCGGCGTTCACCGACCCGGCCTGCAGGTCGGCCGCCAGAGCCGTCTGCGGCGAACCGAGCTCCACGAGCGCCTCGTCGAACGCGGCACCGGCCTCCTCCCACCGGGCGGAGCGCATGAGCGCCAGGCCGAGGTCGTGCAGGCCCTCGGCCCGCCGCGTCCCGGCCGGCAGCTCCGGCAGGGCCCGGCTGAAGTGGCCGGCGGCCTCGGCCGCCAGGCCGGCCTCTGCCTCTGCCCGGCCGAGCGCCATCAGCACCTCCGCCCGGCGGTAGCGCGGCGGCGGCTCCTCAACAGCCCGGGACAGGTACTGCAGGGCGGCACGCGGGCTGCCGCGGGCGGTGGCCGCCCGCGCGGCGAGGTCAAGGCGGTCAACGGTCCATGGATCGCCGCCTCGCTCAGCGTGGAGCAGGTGGGCCGCAACCATCTCGGCGGGACGCTCCTCCGCCGCGAGCTGACGAGCGGCGCCGAGATGCATCCGGCCCAGCTCCGGGCTCGAGAGACCGGCCTCGACGCTGGCCCGCACGATCGGATGCAGGAACGTCATGCCGCCCCCGGCCTCGAACACGCCCGCCGCCACCAGGCCGGCCGCCGCCGCCGTTGCCTCGTCCGTGTCCAGCCCGACCAGGGCGGCGGCGGTCTGGGACCGGGTGCCGTCCCCCAGCACGACGACGGCGGCGGCCAACCTCGAGGCGCCATCCCCGAGCCGTCCCAGCCTGGCGGCCACCGAGCGCCGCACCGAGTCCGGCACGACGGTCCCCCCGCCGCCGTCCGCGGCTCGTGCCTGCACGTCCTCGCCCCTGAGCAGCTCGTGGACGAAGAAGGGGTTCCCGCGGGTGAGGTCGAAGCAGCGTCGTGCGATCCGCTCGTCGTGGGTTCCCACCCGCTCGGCCACGATCTCGGCCACGCCCTCGCGGCTGAGTGGAGCGGGTTGCAGCACGGTCGCCACGCGGTGGGCCGTGAGCAGGGTGAGCTCCGTCGCCGCACCCGGATCACCGGCGCGCACACCCAGCACCACAACGATCGCCAGCTCGTCCAGGCGCTGGGCAAGGTAGTGCACGAATCGCAGCGAGTCGTCATCGGCCCGGTGCGCGTCGTCCAGCGCCAGCAGCAGCGGCCCGTCCTCCATCGCCTCGAGCACGATCCAGTACAGGCCCTGCATCACGGCCATCGGATCCAGGGGACTGCCGCCGCCCTGGCGCGCGAAGAGCGGCCTTACCAGGGATGCGGGACCAAGCAGGCCGTCCGGGCGGCGCGTCGCGGCCACCAACGGCCGGATCAGGTCCAGCACCATCCCGTAGGGGTAGCTGCGCTCCAGCTCGCTGCCGCGCGCCGAGAGCACGCGCATGCCCTGCTCGGCGGCGGCGTCCATCGCCGCTCCAACCAGGGTCGACTTGCCGATGCCTGCCTCCCCCTCATCACCAGCAGCGCGCCGGCGCCTCCCTGTGCGCCGAGCACCAACTGACGGATCGTCCGCAGCTCGGTTTCGCGCTCGATCAGCGGTCGCGCAACGACCGACCTCGGCCGTGTGGCCATCGACGCCATCCCCCGCAGGTGCTCGGGCGAAAAGACTGGGGTGGCGACCCTAGTGCTCCCGCCGGCAGCCCTCCCTAGTGTACCGGACCAGACCAGACCTCCCGACCTGGGAGGCGCCGGGGCACGGTTCGCCACGGAGGCTGGCAGTTCGTGCCCAACTCGATCAGGAGGAGCGATGCAGCCCGAGCTCGACGCCTACAAGGTGCTCCAGGTCGACCCGTGCGCCGAAGTGGAGGTGATCCGCGCCGCGTATCGCGCACTTGCTCGCCGCTACCACCCGGATGGATCGCAGCCGGATGCCCAGCGCATGGCACATGTCAACAGCTCGTACGCGCGGCTGCGCGATCAGGAGTCGCGCCGACGCTACGACGCGTCCAGGTCGGTCCGCCTCAGCTCCGTCACGCCCATGGGGCCGGGGCGGCCGGTCCACGATCCCGCGGACGGCGGCTCGCCCACGGTGCTCGACTTCGGCCGCTACGCGGGCTGGCGGCTGATCGACCTGGCCCGGCGTGACCCGGACTACCTGCGCTGGCTGGCCAGGCACTCATCCGGCATCCGGTTCCGCGAGCAGATCGCCAGGCTCATCCCCAACGAGCCGGACCTCAACCGGCGGGCGAACTCGGTGGCCTGACCCTCCGGGCGATCCCGGGTGCGCCGCCCGCCTGCTAGCATCTCAGCCCGATGGCTGAGCAGACGACGGCCGAGGTCCCCGACCTGCCGCGTGGTCGCACGCCTCCCCTCGACGCGGCCGAGGCGGACGAGCTGTTCCGGCGAGGGAACGCCCTGTTCAACGGGGTGCGCTACTGGCATGCCCACGAGGCGTGGGAGACGCTGTGGCGGGCCGCACCCGACGAGGAGCGCGACTTCTACCAGGGGTTGATCCAGGTCGCCGCCGGCCTCCTGCATCTCCAGCGCCGGAACCTGCGCGGCGCCCAGAACAAGCTGGAGGAGGGGCTCGCCAAGCTGCGCGGCTACCTGCCCACCCACCGGGGGATCTTCGTCAACGAGCTGGTCGGCAAGGCCGAACGCACGCTCGAGGACCTTCGGTCCGGCTTCCTGCCGTACCTCATTCCGCCGGTGATCCGCCACGTCGACCTCGACCAGCCCGACGTCGACCGATGACCCGCATGGAGCACGACTCGCTGGGAGAGGTGACCGTTCCCGCCGGCGCCAGGTGGGGCGCCCAGACCCAGCGGGCGGTCGAGAACTTCCCGGTCAGCGGGATCCGGCTGGAGCGGGCCCAGATCGAGGCACTGGGGCGAATCAAGGCCGCCGCCGCCGGCGTCAATGCGGAGTTCGGCGCGCTCGAGGCCGACCTGGCCAGCGCCATCCAGGCGGCGGCCGAGGAGGTTGCTCGCGGCGACTGGGACGACCAGTTTCCGATCGACGTCTTCCAGACAGGGTCGGGCACCAGCTCGAACATGAACGCCAACGAGGTGATCGCCTCCCTCGCCTCGGAACGGCTGGGAAGGCCGGTCCACCCCAACGATCACGTCAACGCCAGCCAGTCCAGCAACGACGTCTTCCCGTCGAGCATCCACCTGGCGGCGACCGGCGCGGTGGTCGACGACCTGGTCCCGGCTCTCGAGGACCTGGCCGCGGCGCTGGAGGCCAAGCGCGACGAGTTCGGGTCGGTCGTGAAAGCCGGCCGCACCCATCTCATGGACGCCACGCCGGTGACCCTGGGCCAGGAGTTCGGCGGCTACGCCGACCAGGTACGCAAGGGAATCGAGCGGTTGCACGCCTCGCTGCCGCGCCTGGCCGAGCTGCCGCTGGGCGGCACCGCGGTGGGCACCGGCATCAACACCCCGTCGGGGTTCGCGAAGCGCGTGATCGCCCGCCTGCAGCAGGAGACGTCGCTACCGCTGACCGAGGCCCGCGACCACTTCGAGGCGCAGGGCGCCCGGGATGGGCTGGTGGAGGCGTCCGGCCAGCTGCGCACCATCGCGATCGGGCTCTACAAGGTCAGCAACGACCTGCGCTGGATGGGCTCCGGCCCGCGCGCCGGGCTGGCGGAGATCAACCTGCCGGATCTGCAGCCCGGCTCCTCGATCATGCCAGGCAAGGTGAACCCGGTGATCCCCGAGGCGATGTGCATGGTCTGCGCCCAGGTCATCGGCAATGACGCGACCATCGCCTTCGCCGGCGCGGCGGGCAACTTCGAGCTGAACGTCATGCTGCCGGTCATGGCCCGGAACCTGTTGGAATCCATCCGGCTATTGGCCAGCATGTCGCGCCTCTTCGCGGACCGATGCGTCCGCGGCATCAGCGCCAACGTGGAGCGCGCCCGCGAGTACGCGGAGAGCTCGCCATCCATCGTCACGGCGTTGAACCGCTATCTCGGCTACGAGGAGGCGGCCAAGGTGGCCAAGCAGGCGCTGGCCGAGCGCAAGACCATCCGCCAGGTCGTCATCGAGCGCGGGTACGTGCTGGAAGGGAAGCTGACCGAGGCGCAGCTGGACGAGGCACTCGACGTGCTGCGCATGACGCGGTCCTAGCGCCGGGACCTGCCGCGAGGCCGGGATTCAGGCCCCGGCCACCGCTCCCCGAAGCGCGGCCGGCAGCTCCCGCCGGGACGAGATCCCGAGCTTCGGGTACGCGTTGGCGAGGTGGTACTCGACCGCCTTGCGGGTGACGAACAGGGCCTGGGCGACCTCGCGGTTGCTGCGCCCGGCGGCGGCCAGCTCGACGACGCGCAGCTCCGACGGCGTCAGGGAGGCCGGCCCGGTGAGCGCAATGCGTCGCGGACGCGCGCCGAGGGCACGCAGCTCGTCGACGGCCCGTGCGGCGAGCGCGGCCGCGCCCAGTCGCTCCGCAACGTCGGCCGCCTCGGCCAGGGTCCGGCGCGCGTCGACGCGCCGCCCGGCGACCCGCAGCGCGACCCCCAGCTCGACGGCGACCCGCACCTGCTCGAGACGCGCCGGCGAGCGTTGGGCGGCATCCAGGGCCTCCCGCAGGATCGCGATGCCCTCTGCCCCCCCGACCGCGACCCCCAGCCCTCGGAGCGCCGCCGCGAGCTGTCGGGCAGCGCCCCAGCCGCGGGAGACTTCCACCTGTTCCTCCGCCAGGCGGCGGGCGCGGCCAGGCTCGCCGGCCGCGGTGAGCGCGACGACCAGCCAGGAGCGCCACGGGCTGAGGGCCGGGTTTGGAACCCCGAGCTCCGAAGCGCGCGATTCCTGCTCCTCGAGCAGCTCGGCCGCGGCGCCGACGTCGCCACGCGCGAGGAACAGCCGGGCACGGACCGACGGGATCAGGACGAGGTAGTCGAGGCGCTCGCCCCACCGCGATCGGTCCAGGTCGATCACGCTTTCCGCGGCGTCGATCTCGTTCCGCTCGGCCAGCGCGAGGGCCAGCACCGAGCAGGCGGCCGGATAGAACATCTCCCAGCCTGCGTCGAGCGCGTCGACCGCGGCCTGCGCATCCGCGAGCGCATCGGCCAATCGCCCGGTGTGGAGGTTCGGCCAGGCGCGGCAGTAGGCCGCGACCGCGTACTTGGCGAGGGATCCTGCCGCCTGGGCCTCCCGCATCGCCGCGGTGAGGAGCGCCAGATCCGCGTCGAGCTCGTCGGCGGACAGCAGCGTGGCATGCGCGAGCTCGACGGCACCGCCCGTCCCCTGCAGCTCGCGGATTGGAATTCGCTCGATGGCGCGACGGACGAGCGCGAGCGCCATCTCCTTCGAGCCCCTCGCCGCCAGGCTGCGCTGGTAGGCGACCCACAGCGCAACCAGCGGGAAGCGCTCGGCCCCGCCCGGGGTATCCAGGATCGCCTCCGCGCGCAGCTCCGCCTCCGCCTGCAGCGAGCGGTCGAACTCCGCGGCGGCCAGCGAGCCCGCGTGGAGCCGGTCGAGGAGGCGCGGGTCGTCGACCTGCTCTCCGAGCCCGGCCGAGAACGCCTCGGAGGCGCTGGCGAAGCGCCCGGCGGCCTGCAGCACCTCCCCCTCGTCCGCGGCGATCGCGGCGCGGAGCGCGCCCTCGCGAACCAGACCTCGGGCCTCGGCGTACGCGGCGGCTGCCGCGAGGGCGTCACCGGTGAGCGCCAGCGCGCGACCCAGGTCGACGAGGATCTCCGCACGACGCCCCATCTCCGGGGGTTCGTCGAGGGCGCGCCGCAGGCTCGCGACCGATCCCGCCGGGTCGCCGTGCGCGGCTGCGGAGCGCGCCGCCGCCTGGAGGAGATCGACGACCCAGGGGTCGCCGGTCCGCGGCGTGGCGAGGAGGTGCCCGGCGATCGCGTCGAGGGGTGGGTCCGCCGCGCGGGCGAGGATGGCGGCCGCGTTCCGGTGGGCGACCGCCTGCTCGTGGGCCGGGATCGACCGGTAGACCGCAGAGCGCACGATGGGATGGACGAAGCCGATCCTGTCGCCCCCCTCCAGCACGCGGCTCTCGGTCAGACGATCGACCACCAGCGCGGTGTCGGCCAGCGAAGCGCCGACCATCGCCGACAGGCTCGCGAGCTCGGCCTCCGCGCCGAGGAGCGCCACGGCACGGGCGACGGCGACGGCAGCGGGCCCGAGTCCCGTGAGCCGGACGGTGACGCGCCGGACGATCTCGTCCGGCGCCAGCAGATCGATGCGCGAGCCGTCGGTCGAGGGATCGAGCTGGCGAATCAGCTCACGGAGGTAGAACGGATTGCCATGGGTGGCCTGCCGGCAGGCGGCCACGAGCTCAGCGTCCGGCGCGTGGCCCGCGTCCGCCAGGGCGTCGCGCACCGCCTGGGTGGAGAGCGGCGCCGGCCGGAGGGTGGAGCCGGCGGCCATGCCCCGGAGCGTTCCCAGCTCGACCGGCTCACCGGAGCGCGGCGGCCACGCGGCGACGACGAGGAGCACGGGAAGGTCTGCCAGGCGCTCGGCGAGATAGCCAAGCATCCGGAGCGAAGCGAGATCTGCCCAGTGCGCGTCGTCGACCGCCAGCACCAGCGGCTGCCGTTCCGCGAGGTTCGCCACGAGCCAGTAGAAGCCGTGCATGATCGGGAAGGGGTCGGTCGCGCGCAGCTCGGCAGGCGCCGTCTGACCGCTGAGCACGGGTGCGACGTGAGCGGCGGCACCCGACAGCAGGCGGGTGCGGCGAGGATCACGTGCCACCGCTCGCGAGAACAGGTCGAGCGCGATGCCGTAGGCATACGCCGTCTCGAGCTCCCCGCCGGCGCCACGCAGGACGCGCATGCCCCGCTCGTCGGCGCGCGCCAGGGCGACGCGGACCAGGCTCGACTTCCCGATCCCCGGTTCGCCCTCGATGACGACGAGCCGTGCCTGCCCGCCCGCGGACGCTTCGACCGAATGCTCAAGGAACGCGAGCTCGGCCGTGCGCTCCAGCAAGGTGGGCGGCGCGGCGTCGATGAGCCGAGAACCGACCAACCGCCTCTCCCTGTTCGGCCGTCGCCCGCCTGCTGAAGGACCGGGCGCGCGCAGCGATCCGCACCGGACCGGTCACTACTGTAGCCGAACAGGACCGGGCCAACCGAGCCGAGAACGAGGACGCCGGTCCGTTGCCAGACCGGCGTCCTCGCGTTCATCCGTCGCGATGGGTGTGCCACTACTTCAGCCCCGTGAACGTACGTTTACGGAACGCCCACCGCGTCGGCTGTTCGGTTGTGACCGGATCGTCGCAGCGCGGCGGGCCACGCGCCAGGGGCGAATGTCCCGTCACGGCCAGGAATTCGACGCCGCGTACAATCGGCTGGCCACCGAACCACACCCGTCGATATCAGTTGGCGCCCCGCTCCGGCGGAGTGCACGAGGAGAAGCCCTTCCGTGACCACCACCTACCACAACCTGATCGGTGACCGATGGGTGCCGGCCAAGGGGGGCGCTACCTTCGTTAGCGTCAATCCGGCCAACCACGAGGAGCTCATCGGTGAGTTCGCGGCCTCCGGCCCTGCCGACGTGGATGCCGCCGTGCAGGCCGCCCGCACCGCGTTCCCGGCCTGGTCGCGACTGCCCGCACCCAAGCGCGGCGAGATCCTGTTCAAGATCGGTCGCCTGCTGGCGGAGCACAAGGAGGAGCTGGCGCGGCTCATGACCCGGGAGATGGGCAAGGTGCTGCCGGAGGCGCGCGGCGACGTGCAGGAGGCGATCGACGTCGCCTACTACATGGCGGGCGAGGGGCGACGCCTGTTCGGCCAGACCGTGCCGTCCGAGATGCCGGACAAGTTCGCCATGGCCATCCGCCGGCCGATCGGGGTGGTCGGGATCATCACGCCGTGGAACTTCCCGATCGCCATTCCCGCCTGGAAGCTCTTTCCGGCGCTGATCTGCGGCAACACGGCCGTCATCAAGCCCGCCTCCGACACGCCGGCCTGCGTGGTCAGATTCGTGGAGCTGCTGATCGAGGGCGGGATCCCGGCGGGCGTCATCAACGTGGTGACCGGCAGCGGGTCGGAGGTGGGCAACGCCATCGTCGACCATCCGGACGTCCGGGTCATCAGCTTCACCGGGCACACCGAGACGGGGATCGAGATCAGCCGCCGAGCGGCCGAGACCCTCAAGCGGGTCAGCCTGGAGCTGGGCGGCAAGAACCCAATCGTGGTCTGGCAGGATGCCGACCTTGACCTCGCCCTGGACAGCGTGGTGTGGTCCGCCTTCGGGACCAGCGGCCAGCGCTGCACGGCGGCCAGCCGGATCGTGGTGCATCGGTCCATCCATGACCGCTTCGTGGAGGCCCTGCGCGCCCGCGTGGCCAGGCTGGTGCTGGGCGACGGCCTGCTGGAGACCACCGATGTCGGCCCGGTCATCAACGACCGCGCCGTCGAGCGCATCGCGTCCTACGCGGCGGTGGGGCGCGGCGAGGGCGACCTGGTCATCGGCGGCGAGCCGGCGCGTGACGGTGAACTGGCCCGGGGCTCCTTCTTCCAGCCCACGATCTACGCCGACGTCCGCCCGGCGGCGCGGATCGCGCAGGAGGAGATCTTCGGCCCGGTGACATCGGTGATCCCGGTGGACGGCTGGGAGGAGGCGGTCGAGGTCGTGAACGGCGTGAAGTACGGCCTATCGACCTCGCTCTTCACGCGCGACGTCAACCTGGCCTTCCGCTCCATCCGCGACTTCGAGTCCGGGCTGGGGTACGTGAACCACGGTACCATCGGGGCCGAGGCCCACCTGCCGTTCGGTGGGACCAAGGCCACCGGCAACGGCCACCGCGAGGTGGGGCAAGCGGCGCTCGACTTCTTCAGCGAGTGGAAGAGCGTGTACATCGATTACTCGGGCCGGCTGCAGCGGGCCCAGATCGACACGTCCTTCGTCGACCAGGAGTAGCGGTCCACCGGCCCGGGCCGGGGATCCGCCAGCCGTGCGGGGCCCAGCCTTTGCGCAACCGTCGCCGGCATGCCACGATCCGACCGGCATGCGACTTCCCTGCTTCCCGCTCCACGTCGTCCTCTTTCCGCACCTGCCGCTCCCCATCCACGTCTTCGAGGAGCGCTACCGGGCCATGGCGCGCGACGTGGTGGGCCGCGAGTCGCGCTACGGCGGGCGGTTCGTGGTGGCCATGATCAGCGGCGGTGCGGAGGTCGGCGACCGGCCGGAGCAGGAGGCCCGCACTCACCGGGTGGGAACCATCGTGGAGGTGCGCCGCGCCGAGCAGTTCGCCGATGGGCGGTGGGCGATCCTGGCGGTGGGCCTCGCGCGGGCGCGCCTGGGCGCTGTGGATCGCAGCGGACCGTATGCCGTGGTCGATGCCGACGAGCTCCCGGACGACGGTGGTGACGCCGGCGCGGCCCGCAGCCTGCTCCCCGCAGTGCAGGCCGCGCTGGATGCCTACCTGGTCACCGTGAAACGATTCGTAGCCTCGGCCGCGTCCATGGGAGCGGAATCGCAGGAGATCACCGACGTGGCCGCTTCGCTGGACGACGTGCTCAAGCCGATCAGGCTGCCGGACGACCCCCTGGCCGCCAGCTACGCGGTGGGCGGCGTGCTCCAGATCGAGCTGAGCCGAAAGCAGCAGCTGCTCGAGCTTCCGGACGCGGCCTCGCGGCTGCGCGCCGAGCTGGAGCTCCTCAGGCGCGAGGCGCGCCTGCTGTCCGAGGGCGCAATGCCACCGGTCAGCACCTCCGACCTGCGCTACCACCCGAACTAACCAGAAAGCCGAGCAGACCAGACCGATGCAACCCCCACGCCTCCGCCTGACCGCCATGCTGGCGGCCGGCTCGATCCTGCTGGCCGCCTGTGCGTCCCCCGGCAGCCCGACACCCGGGCTGCCGACCACGACGCCATCGGCGTCCGGCCAGCCGACCGGATCGCCATCGACCGAGCCGACCGGGCAGCCGTCCTCCGCACCGTCGGCGAGCCCGGACGCCACGACCTACACGGTGCGGGCCGGAGACACCCTCTTCTCCATCGCGCGCAGCTGGGGCACCACGGTCGCCCAGCTGCAGGCCTGGAACGCGGAGCGCTACCCGAGCCTGGCGGCGGACCCCAACGACCTCGAGGCCGGCTGGGTCATCATCGTCAGCGGCGACCCGTCCGCGACGCCGGTGGCAACGCCCGCGGCGACCGCCACGCCGGTCCCCAGCGCCCCTC
>JBOGSY010000023.1:0-13843 GCA_050691915.1 Candidatus Limnocylindria bacterium
CGCCGCCGCCTGCCACGGCCGCGGCCGGGAGCGCGTCGGTCATGTCATCCGTACTCACGAGCCGGCCCTGGCGTTCACGATCACCCAGCGCCGGGCGCCCAGGTCCGCGTCGCGCGCGGCGAGCTCCAGGTCCAGGATGCGCTCGAATGGCACCGGCACCAGCTCCGTTCCCGGGAAGATGCCCAGGAAGCGCGACGGCCGGCGCTCGAAGCGCACCAGCTCGGCCACCGCGGCCGCCCGCGCCTCGTCCTCCTCCACCAGCCGGATGCGAACGTCGCGTAGCAGGCTGGCCGGGGCATCGGCGCAGTCCGGGGCCAGCTGGCCGGCTGCGCACAGGTCCTCCAGCCGCTCGCGCGCGTCGTCGGCGGCGGCCGCCAGGCCGGCCCCCGCCTCGGCCAGGGACGGCTCCATCAGCGTCCGCGCCTCCGGCCAGGCGTCCACAAAGCGGTCCAGGACGGCGGCCGGAGAGCCGGCGCCGGCCGCGATCAGCCAGAAGCCGGTGCCCCAGGCCAGCAGCGGGAGGGTCAGCCAGGCCGCGGCCGACGCCTGCGAGCCGCCGGCGGCCTGCCCCGGTTCCCCGGCGGCCGCCCGGGCGCGGCGATAGGCGAGCACCGCCTGGAGGGCCCAGGTCGCGATGAAGCCCATGCCGGCCAGGTACGGCACCAGGTACCAGGTGGTTTCCGCCAGCAGCGCGGTGGCCGCCGCGACGAGCCCCAGGCCGATGACCTCGGCGCCCAGCCAGGCGAGCCCGATGCCGGTCCGTCCCATCGCCAGCTCGCCCAGCCCCCAGCCGGCGATCGCCAGGCGCAGGACGCGCCCCGGCGCCGGGGCGGTCACTCGCCGATCAGGACGCTGCGCAGCTCCGCCTCGCGCTCCGCGGAGGTGATCGCCAGGAGCTTGTCGCCGTTCACCAGCCGCGTCTCCGGCCGCACGGCGATGGCATGCTCGTCGCGGATCAGGACCACCACGTGACTGCCCTCCGGCAGCGCCACCTCCCGCAGCTCGCGCCCGACCACCGGTGAGCTGGCGTCGATCTGGGCCTCCACGATCTGGAGCTCGCCACCCTCCAGCTCGGTGAGGTGCAGCAGGTCGTGGATCGGGATCTCGTGCTCGATCACGCCCAGGATGGTCCGGGTGGGGCTGACCGTGTCGTCGATCGCCAGCTGGCGGAAGAGGTGCTCGTTCTTGGGGTTGTTGACGCGCGCGATGGCGCGCGGCACGTTGAACCGCATCTTGGCCACCTGGCAGGCGACCAGGTTGTCCTCGTCGTCGCCGGTCACCGCGGCGATGACATCGGCCCGGCCCATCCCGGCCTCCGCCTGGTAGCGGCCCTCGCAGCCGTCGTTGGGGATCACGATGCTGCCCAGCTCGTCCGCGATCAGGCGGGCGCGGCCGGGCTCCTTCTCGATCATGACCACCTCGTGCCCGGCGGCCAGCAGCTCCTTGGTCAGGTAGTAGCCGACGTTGCCGCCGCCGATCACCACGACATACACGTCGCTACCCTACTTCCGGTGCCGGCTGGTCGCCGTCCGGGACCGCCTCGGCCGCCTTGGAGCCGGCCACCGGCGCGCCGCGCAACGGCTCGGCGGTGGGGGGCAGGACGTGGCCGTCGGTCGCCTCCGCGCCCTGGGTGGCGGCCGTGACCAGGGCGTCGGCCAGGATCACGGTGCGGCAGATGGTCTCCAGCCCCAGGGACCGATACGCCTCGGCCCGCACCGGGTCGTTGATCTTGGCGATCACCCGCGGGATGCCGAAGACGTGCTTGCCCAGCTGGGCGGCCAGGGCGTTGCGGTTGTCGCCCTCGGTCAGCGCGATGAGCAGGTCCGCCATCTCCGCCCCGGCGCCGCGCAGCACGTCCTCGTCGCCGCCGCTGCCGCGCACGGTGACCCCGCCGAAGGTGGCGGGCAGGCGGCTGAAGGCCCGCTGGTCGGTGTCCAGGACGGTGACGTGGTCGCCGCGCTCGTCGAGCTGGGCGGCGGTCCGCGCCCCCACCCGGCCGCAGCCGATGATGATGACCCTCATGGCGTGTGTGCCAGTTCCTCCGTTTCAGCGCGCAGGCACCAGACCGGCGCGGTGGAGTTGCGCATGACGTACGGAACCGTGCGGCCGGCGTCCCACCCGCCGCCGAACCGCTTCTTATAGCGTAGACCCATCACGATCAGGTCGGCGCGCTGCTCCGCAGCATCGTCCACGATGGCGGCCCCTGCGGCCCGCGCCTGGGAGATGCTGGTCCGGACCTGGACCTCGTGGCCGGTCAGGAACGCCTCCGCGCGCTCCAGCACCTCGTCGGCGAAGGCGATCGCCTTGGGGTCTTCCGCGTCCAGCTGCCGCTCGAAGGGCACCTCGATCACGTGCAGCACCGTCACCTGGCTGCTGGTCCCGGCCAGCAGGGCGGTCAGGCGCAGGACGGCGTCGTCGGCCTCGGTGCCGCCGAGCGGGACCAGGATCCGTTCGTAGGTGAGGAGCGGCGCCCGCTTGTCCGGGCGCCTGCCGAAGATCATTGACCGATATCCTACGGCGCCGCCGGTGGCGGCGGAACGGTCACCACGCCGTCCACGATGAACTCGTCGCTGATCGTGTCGTCCGCACGCACCACCAGCTCGCCGACCGGCAGCGCGGCGCGATTCAGGCTGGCGCAGTCGGCGGGATAGGTCAGCACGTCATCGGTGTTCGCCCGCGGCCGGCGCTCCAGGGCGGTGATCCGCAGCTCACCGTCGAGCAGGTGCGCGGCGAGCAGCTCCAGCCCCCAGCCCGTGGTCGGCCGCTCGCCCAGGTAGACGCACACCAGCGCGCTGGCGCCGAAGTCCAGACCGGCCGGCACCGACTCCACCAGCTCACCGGCCGCCGCCGCGTCGAAGGCGAAGGCGATCCCCGCCCGGGTGCGTCCCAGCGGCTCCACCTGTAGGTCGCGCAGGGTGAGGGCTGGCGTGACCGAAGGCGACGGCGTCGCAGCGCTGCAGGCCGTCAGCAGCACGGCGGCGACGAGCGCCGGGACCAGGCCGGCGGGCGGGCGTATCGGTCTAGCGCCCGTAGCTGAGGCGCTCCGCCAGGCGCGGCGGCAGGCCCGCCTGGCGCATCAGGCGCTGGGTGGCGGCCACGTCGTAGGCGACCCGCCGGAACTCGGCGGTTCCCGCCTGGGTGTCCAGCACCAGGTACGACGCCGCGGGATTCCCGTCCCGCGGCTGGCCCACGCTGCCGGGGTTGATCAGGGCCCGGGCGGTGGCGATGGTGACCGGCGCCTCAGGCGTGGCGGGCACCACCTCCATCCGGCCGTCGTCCGCGCGGAACACGATCGGCACGTGGGTGTGGCCGTGCAGGCAGATGCGAGTGTCGAAGGCGCCCAGGTTCTCGGCGGCGATGCCCGGGCCGGTGATGTACTCCCAGGTCGGGTCGCGCGGCGAGCCGTGCACCGCCGTCAGCTCGCCCTCGCGCCGCACCTCGGGCAGGGTCGCCAGGTAGGCCCGCGCGTTCTCGTCCACGGCCGTCTCGGTCCAAGCGATGGCGCGCGCCGCATCCGGGTTGAACCAGCTCACGTCCACCGTGCCGATGGTCGCCCCGTCGTGGTTGCCCATCACGCTGCGCGCCCCCAGCTCCTGCAGCGCGCGGATCACCTCGTTGGGCTGCGGGCCGTAGCCCACGATGTCGCCGAGCACCCACGTCTCGTCGACGGGGGGAAGGTCGGCGCGCACCGCGTCGAGCGCGGCGAGATTGGCATGGATGTCCGACAGGACCGCAAGGCGCATGGGCGGTGCGAGTATACCGATGGGGACGCCGCGGCCCTCAGCCCAGGGGCCGCCGTGCCGGCTCGCCGGGACGCCGCGGGTAGCGGGCGGGGGTGGTGAGCTCCTTCGGCACCTCCACCAGGGTGTGGCCGCCCAACGACAGCCGCGATGAGTGGATGCGCAACAGTCCACCGCCCAGCTGCCCGATGGCGGCCCGGCCGCGACGCACCTCCTCGGAGTCCTTGGTCAGCGGCCCCTTCCAGGCCACCAGCCGGCCCCCGACCCGCAGCAGCGGCAGGGCCAGCTCCGCCAGCACCGGCAGGGGTGCGCAGGCGCGGGCCACGACCAGGTCGTACCGCTCGCGGTGCACGGGCGACTGCCCCAGCATCTCCGCGCGGTCGGCGAGGACCTCGACGTTGGCCAGGCCCAGCGCCTGGACGAAGGCGCGCAGGGCATCGGCCTTCCTGCCGACCGAGTCGACCAGGGTCCAGCCCATCGCCGGCCGCGCCAGGGCCAGCGGGATGCCGGGCACGCCCCCGCCCGAGCCCAGGTCCAGGCCCGTGCCCTTCTCGCCAATCAGCGGCAGAGCTGCCAGGGCGTCGAGCAGGTGCAGCCGCGCCACGGCCGACGGCTCCACCACCCGGGTCAGGTTCAGCCGCCGGTTCGCCTCCAGCAGGAGCGCCACGTAGCGCTCGAGGCGGTCGAGGGTGCCGGGCGGGAGGCTGGCCGCCAGGTCGGGGGCATCGGTCAGCAGGCCCTCCAGGGCCAGCCGGGATGCGCGCGCCGCGGCGGCGCCATCGGTCTGGGCCAAACGAGAAATGCCTCCTCCGGTGGCCTTTCAGTCTTCCCGGTCACGTGCGGGTGGGATGGCCGGCTCTCGCATCGGCCGCGCGCGTGCCCGGTTACCGTACTCGGCCGCCGGGGAAGCAGGACGGCGACCTTATCAGCGCCCGGCGGTGGAGAACAACCCGGTTTTCCACCAAATCGCGCACCGCCGGCCCGAATGTGGATAAGTCGGCGGGATATACTCGGCTCCGATGGCGCCCCAAGCCCCGGACCGCGGCTACGATGCGAGGAGTAGGTGGCGGCGACGCTGACCGACAGCCCGCCACCCCGCTTCGCCCACGACAGCGAGGCGGAGCTGGCGAGGATCCTCGACTACTACCAGGTGGCATGGCGCTACGAACCCGACACCTTCCCCATCTCCTGGAACGCCGACGGCGTGGTCGTCGAGTCGTTTTCTCCGGATTTCTACCTGCCCGACATCGACCTCTACCTGGAGCTGACCACCCTCCGGCAGTCGCTGGTCCGCAAGAAGAACCGCAAGCTGCGCTGGCTGCGCCAGCTCTACCCGGAGATCCGGGTCAAGCTGTTCTACGCTCGTGACTTCCGCGCGCTGATGGTCAAGTACGGACGCCTGGACTTCCTGGCCGATGTCACCGCCATGAACGGCAACGGCCCGCTGAACGACCGCTCCGGCGGCGAGGACTAGACCGATGCAGATGCAGCAGATGGCCCCGATCCACCAGGACGTGGAGGAGGTGCTGCTCAGCGCCGAGCAGATCCGCTCGCGGGTCGCGGAGCTGGGCGCCCAGCTGGCGGCCGACTACGCCGACCGCGATCCGGTGCTGGTCTCCGTCCTGAAGGGCTCGTTCATCTTCCTGGCCGACCTGGTGCGCGACATGGAGATCCCGCTCAGCGTGGACCTGATGGAGCTGAGCAGCTACGGGGCCTCCATCGAGTCGAGCGGCCAGGTGCGCATCCTCAAGGACCTGTCCGGCTCGATCCAGGGCCGGCACGTGATCGTGGTGGAGGACATCATCGACACGGGCCTGACGCTCAACTACCTGCTCAAGTACCTCCGCGACCGAGGGCCGGCCTCGATCGGCATCTGCTGCCTGCTGGACAAGCCCGCCCGGCGGCTGGCGGAGATCGCGATCGACTACCGCGGCTTCACCATCCCCGACCGTTTCGTCATCGGCTACGGCCTCGACTACGGCGAGCGCTACCGCAACCTGCCGTACATCGGGGTGCTGCGGCCGTCGGTCTACGGCGCCGCGCCGGGTCCGGAGCCGGCCGCGCCCGAGGGCTGAGGGCATGGCGGAGGGGGCGCCGCGTCGCTACCGGCTGCCGATCCTGCTCGGCAGCCTTCTGATGGTGGCCGCCGGCTTCCTGCCCTGGTGGCGGGCCGGTGGCGAGTCGATCAACGGCGTGCCGGTGCCGGCCGCATCCGGGATCGGGCTGGAGGGACCCGGCCTGGTCATCTTCGCCGCGGCGGTGATCGCCCTGGTGCTGCTGGACATCGGCTACATGCGCGGCCGATGGGGATTCCTGCTGGACGCACCCTGGGCCTACCTGCTGCTGGGCCTGGCCGCCGGCGCGGCCCTGGGCTACCGGGTCTGGGAGCTCTGGTCGGTCGGCTTCCTGCCCCTCCCGCAGAGCTCGCCCGGGCTCGCCGCCGCCGCGGCCGGCGTGGCGCTGGTCCTGTACGGGGCGGGCATCGGATTCACGGTGCGGCGCCCGGGGTAAGGCGACTGTTACTCCCTACCGTGCGGCGGGCAGGATCAGCGGACCCAGCACCAGCCAGCCGACCACCACTCCCACCAGGAGGCCGGCCAGGATCAGCATCGGTCGCAGGTCCGGGCGGTAGGCGGACGGCGGCGTTCCTGGCACTCGCGGTGGGCGCGGCGGGCCGGACGGGGGCGGTGCTGGCGGCCCGGGAGGCGACTCGAGACCAGGCTCGCCTGAGAGCTGCGGCTGCCGTCCCGGGGCTCCCGGCGGGTGATCGTCGCCGCGATCCGCGGTCATCGGTCTCCGCGAGAAGCCTAGATCTCGCCCAGGTAGGCCTGGCGAACCTGCTCGTTGGCAGCGAGGTTGGCGGCGGTATCGGCCAGGATGATCTGGCCGGTCTGGAGCACGTAGCCGCGATGGGCGACGTTCAGCGCCATCAGCGCGTTCTGCTCCACCAGCAGCACGGTGGTGCCCTGGCCGTTGATCTCGGTGATGATGGCGAAGATCTGCTCGGTGAGGATGGGGGAGAGGCCCATCGACGGCTCGTCCAGCAGCAGGACGGTCGGCGCGGCCATCAGCGCCCGGCCCATGGCCAGCATCTGCTGCTCGCCGCCGGACATGGTGCCCGCCTTCTGGGACCGGCGTTCCTTGAGCCGGGGGAAGAGGTCGAAGACGCGGGCGACGTCGTCGTCGAGCTGCGCTCCCCTCCGGGTGAAGGCGCCCATCTGCAGGTTCTCGTAGACGGTCATCCGGCTGAAGACCCGGCGACCTTCCGGAGCCTGGGCGAGGCCCAGCTTGACGATCTCGTGGGCCGGCAGCTCATCGATCCGCCTGGCCTTCAGGTGGACGGAGCCCCGGCGCGGCTTGAGCACCCCGCTGATGGTCCGCAGGGTGGTGGACTTGCCGGCGCCGTTGGAGCCGATGAGGGTGACGATCTCGCCCTCGTCCACGTGCAGCGACACCCCGCGCAGGGCGCGAATATTGCCGTAGTAGGTGTGGACATCTGCCAGCTCCAGCAGGTGAGTGCCGGGAACGCTGCCGCTCATGCCTGGGCCTGCTTTCCGAGGTAGGCCTCGATCACCTTGGGATCGCGGCGGATCTCGTCCGGCACGCCCTCGGCGATCCGCTCGCCGTAATCCAGGACCGTGATCCGGTCGCTGACGCCCATGACCACCTTCATGTCGTGCTCGATCAGGAGGATGGAGAGGCCAAGCTCCTCCCGCAGCTGGCCGATGAACCTGGTCATCCGCGCCGTCTCCCCCGGATTCATGCCGGCCGTCGGCTCGTCCAGGAGCAGCAGCAGTGGGTCGCTGGCCAGCGCCCGGGCGACTTCCAACCGGCGCTGGTCACCGTACGGCAGGTTGCGCGCCAGGGAATCCTCGTAGCGCCGCGTGAGGCCCACCAGCTCCAGCAGCTCGCGGGCGCGGCTGCGGGTGAGCTCCTCCTCCTGCTTGACCTTGGGCAGGTGGAGGATCGCCTCGTACCACTGGGCCTTCATCCGTGCGTGGCGCCCAACCATCACGTTGGCCAGGACCGTCATGTCGTTGAAGAGGCGGATGTTCTGGTAGGTCCGACCGATGCCCAGCTCGACGATGGCGTGGGGCCCCAGGCCGACCAGGTTGACGCCGTTGAACTCGATCGTGCCGGAGGTCGGCGGCATCATCCCGGTCAGCTGGTTGAAGAAGGTCGTCTTGCCGGCCCCGTTCGGACCGATGAGCGAGATGATGGCCCGCTGCGGAACGTCGAAATCGACGTCGCGGTTGGCGACCAGCCCGCCGAAGCGCTTGGTCAGGCCACGGACCACGAGCAGCGCGCCCCGAGCCTCCCCCGCGGACAACCCCGCCCGGGTCGGGGCGCCTGCCTCCGATGGGGCCGACATGGCCATCGGTTCGATCGGTTCCCGGCCGTCGGGGCTCATGGGTCCGCCCATCGGCTAAGGCCCCTCCACGACCGGCGGGGGCGTGGCCGCACCCGCCCGTCGTTCCCATTGCTCCCCCTCGTCCTCCGTCTCGTCGTGCAGCTCACGGCGTCGCTGGGCCGACGGGATCAGCCCCTCCGGGCGCCACAGCATCATGGTGATGAGCACTGCGCCGTAGATCAGCAGGCGGTACTCGCCGAACTCCCGTAGGAGCTCGGGCAGGCCAACCAGCACGAACGCGCCCACGATCACGCCCGGAATGCTGCCCATGCCGCCCAGGATGATGAGGCTGAGCACGGTGATCGAGACCAGGATGTTGAGGTTGTGGGGGAAGATGGAGCCGAGCTTCACCGCCAGGAAGGCGCCGGCGATGCAGCCGAAGACGGCGCCCAGGGAGAAGGCCAGCAGCTTGTAGTTGGTGACGTTGATGCCGGTGGCGGCGGCCACGTCCTCGTCCTCGCGCATGGCGTTCCAGGCGCGGCCGATCCGCGAGTTGGCCAGGCTGACGGCGACGATGGTCCCGGCCACGGCAAAGGCGAGGATCGGGTAGTACAGGTTCTGGGGCTGGAAGAACTCGATCTCCAGCAGCTGCGGCGGCGGGATCTGCAGGATGCCCTGGGCGCCGCCGGTCCAGGGTCGCAGGGCATCCGACAGCAGCATGATGCGCACGATCTCGCCGATGCCCAGGGTCACGATGGCCAGGTAGTCGCCGCGCAGGCGGAGCACCGGCGCGCCGATGAGCAGGCCGGAAACAGCGGCGATGACCATTACGATCGGGATGGCGACCCAGAAGCTCAGCTCGGTGCCCAGCGCCGAGGCGGGCGAGGTCAGGATTGCGGTGGCGTAGGCGCCGATGGCGAAGAAGGCCACGTAGCCCAGGTCCAGCAGGCCCGCGTAGCCGACCACGATGTTCAGCCCCAGGCCCATCAGGATGTAGAGGCCGACCGTGCCGACCACCTCCGACAGGAACGAACCGATGATCTGCGGCAGGAGGAGCAGGATCACCAGCCCGGCGACGAGCACGGCGATCTGCATCGTGCGTCGCTGCTCGACCGGCATGGCCCCGATGCGGCTGCGGACCGCGTCGCCCCGGAGGACGTTGGCGAGGCTGACGGTCAGCACCACCACGAAGCAGGCGATGGCGCCCGCCACGGTCAAGCCGCCGGAGGCGTACAGCCAGCCGGCGATGCCCTGCTGTTCGAGCTGGAGCAGGACGACGCGCAGGAAGGGCTCCATCAGGCTGAGCAGCAGGACGCCGAGCATCGCCGCCACGAACGGGCCGCGGAAGCGGCCCGGCACCAGTCGCAGGCCGACGGCCAGCGCGCCCAGGGCCAGGCCGGCGGCAACCTGCAGCAGGGCGCCGGCCGGAAGCCCGGTGCCGACGGTGAGCACGTTCTCCATGCGCGGCGTGGCGTTGATCAGCACCTCCGCCAAGGGCACCGCGCGGTTGAGGACCAGGAAGGCGGCGACCAGCACGCCGGCCACCAGACCGGCCAGGAGGCCCGCCCCCGCCACGTGCCGCGGAGTCGGATTCGCGACGCCCCAGCCTCTGGGCGGCTGGGTGGCCCGGTACGCGAAGATCAGGGCGGCGAGGGCCGGCGCCAGCAGGCCCAGGGTCAGCACCCCGGTGATGACGTTGCGCGGCTGGAAGCGGTCGACGATCCCGATCAGGGCCAGGTAGACGGTGACCACCGCGCCCAGCGAGCCGAGCCCGGCGGCGCGGAGGTAGAACCGACCCAGCATGCCCTCGTTCATCGTCGAGCGCTCATTCCTTGCGACCGAGGATGCCATACGGCCGGAAGATCAGGACCAGCACCAGCAGGGTGAACGCCACCACGTCGCGCAGCTGGTTGGTGGACGGCACGCCGAACCCTGACAGGAAGAGGAACGGGCCGATCGACTCCAGCAGTCCCAGGAAGAGCCCGCCCAGCATGGCGCCCACGATGTTGCCGATGCCGCCCAGCACCGCGGCGGTGAAGGCCTTGATGCCGGGCAGAAAGCCCATGCTGAAGGACACGACGTTGAAGAGGAAGACGTACAGGATGCCGGCCGCCCCGGCCAGCAGGCCGCCGATGGCGAAGGTGGTGGCGATCACCCGGTCGACGTTGATGCCCATCATGGCGGCCACGTCCTTGTCCTCGCTGACGGCGCGCATGGCCCTGCCGGTGCGGGTCCGCTGGACGAAGAGGTAGAGCCCCAGCATCAGCACGAAGGCCGCCACGATGACGACCACCTGCGTCCGCTGGACCGGGACCCCGAAGATGTCGTAGGTGCCGACCAGGATGTCGATCCGAGGATAGGAACGGACTCCAGAGCCATACAGGCTGCGGACCGTGTACTGCAGGAAGAGCGAGGCGCCAATGGCCGTGATCAGGGGGACCAGGCGCGGGGCGCGCCGCAGGGGGCGATAGGCGATGCGCTCCAGCAGCAGGGCGACCACCATGGAGGTCACCATGCTGACGATCAGGATGATGGTCAGGCCCAGGAGCGGGTTCTCGTTCAGGAGGCCGGTATCGGCCAGCGCCGTGGCGGCGAAGAAGGCGGTGAACGTGCCGGCCATGAACACCTCGCCGTGGGCGAAGTTGATCATGAACAGGACGCCGTAGACGAGCGTGTAGCCCAGCGCGATCAGGGCATAGATGCTGCCCTGGGCCAGCCCCACGATGACGAGGTTGCGCCAGCTGTCGAAGCCCAGCAGTCCCCGCGAGAGCGTGGCATACGAGCCGGTGGCGACGAAGACGACGATCGCCACCCGCAGCCCCCACAGGATCAGGTCGACGAACGACAGGCGCTCCGGGAGCCGTAGGCGCATCTTCCCTCCGACTGCGGGACTGGCGCGAGTATGAGGTGCGGGCGAGCCGAACGACGGCTCACCCGCACCGGTAGTGGATCGTTCCCGGTGCGGCGGTCCCGCGCCGGAAGGTGTGCTACTCCTCGGGCCAGATCCTCTCGTAGGCCCCGCCGCCGATCAGGCTGACCGAGATCTTGGGATCGGCGCAGTCGCCGTTCTCGTCGCAGGTCAGCGTGCCGGTGATGCCGGCGTAGTCGGCCGTCTCGAAGAAGGCGTCCTTCAACGCGGTGCGCGGGATGTAGAGCGTTCCGTCGTCACCCTCCAGGCCGACCTTCTTGATCGCCTCGAAGATGAGGTTGGCGGCGTCGAACCCGTGCGCGTGGAAGACCGACAGGGTCTGGTCGCAGTTGCACAGCTCGTAGTACGCCGGCAGGAACTCCTCCTCGTAGAAGCTGCCTGGGAAGGCCAGGTCCGGACCGGAGGTGTAGACGCCATCGCCTGCCGCACCGGCCGTCGTCAGGAAGGTCTGGCTCTGCATGCCGTCCGCACCCGCCAGCTCCACGCCATCGAGGTCGGGATTCTCACGCGCCTGCTGCGTCATGAGCGCGCCGCCCTGGGTGAAGATCGGGTAGTAGATCAGCTCCGGCCCGGTGGCCGCAATCGTGGTCAGGACCGTCCGGAAGTCGGTGTCGGTGGGGGCCACGGCCTCCTGGGCCGTGATCTCGCCGCACATGGCCTCGAACTCGTCGGCGAACACCTGCTGCAGCTGCTCTGCATAGGCACTGCCGTCATGCACGGTCGCCGCCGTGGTCACGCCCAGCTCCTCGCAGGCGAAGGTGGCCATGGCCGCGCCCTGCACCTTGTCGTTGTGCGCGGTGCGCGCGTAGAACGGCTCGTGCGTCTCCGGCGCGGTCAGCGACGGAGCCGTGTTGGATGGGGAGACCATCAGCACGCCAGCCTCGCTGGTGATCTGCGCCGCCGGGATACCGGCGCTCGAGCAGCTGGTGCCGATGACGGCCACGATGGTCGGGTCGGCCACCAGGGCGCGAGCCGCGGTGGTGCCGCCCTCGGACGCGCACTGGTCGTCCTGGTGGTCCCAGGCGATGTTGTGCCCGAACAGGCCACCATCGTCATTAACGAGATTGCCGGCCACGACGGCGCCGTACTGGCTGTCCTGGCCAAGGTCCGCGTCTGCGGTGGTGATGACGAGGGCCGTGCCCAGGGTGATGTCGGCGCCTGCCGCCACTTCGGCGCAGCCGAACTCATCGGCCGCGCAGGCAGCCGCCGGGTCGAGCACGCTCGCCCCTGCGCTCGCGCTCGCGGCCGCCGACTCGCTGGCGCCGGTTGTCTCGCCTCCGCCGTTACACGCGGCCAAGACGAGCAGCATGACTGCGAGGATGGCGGTCCATCGCATGTACTTCTGCATCCAGTATCTCCTCCTACTGCTCGGAAGGGCGCGTGAGTACGCAACCTCCGCAAAGGGTGGCGGGCATCATACCGGCGCCTTCGATGCGAGCGCAAGACATTGTGCGCCCGTGGTGAGTAGTTTCATGCGGTCCGGTAGGTTCATTTCATGCCGCTGGCGGGCCGGACCCGGGCGGCGTGCTACACTTCCCTGGGTACGTCTGCAGCCGACGCGCTGCGCACCGCTCCCGAGAGGCCTCCCGTGGAGTATCACGTCCGCAGCGCTCGCCTCACCGATGTCGACACCGCGATCCGCACCATCATGCGTGACGCGGGTCAGCCCGGCGAGCAGCGCGACGACGCCGATCGACTGAGAAGCCTGCTCTTCCTCCCCGCTGCGACCGTCGTGGTCGCCGAGGCGGAGCGGCGGGTCATCGGGGTGGGGGTCCTCTCGATCCGTCCCTCGGTCCGCTCCGGCCCGTTCGTCGGCATCATCGACGAGCTGGCGGTGGTGGACCAGGTCGGGCCGGCGGAGCGCTCCGCGGGCACCGCAGACGCCACGCGCCGAAAGGAGATCGCGAACTCGATGCTCGAGCACCTGGTCTCCTCGGCGCGGAACAAGGGCTGTGCGCGCGTGGAGGTCACCGATCCTCTCGCGTCCGCGAAGTCGACGCTCCTCAAGGGCGCCGGCTTCGAACGACGAGGGGCGCTGCTGAGCCGCGCCATCGGGTGAGCGTTCGTCTCACCGGATCGGCGCGCCGGGCCGGGACCCCAGGCGGGCCAGCCGCCAATTCAACGCAACAGGAGAAGCTCACTTGAGCAAGAACGTGGCCGTCTTCGTGGACGTTGCCAACCTTTACTACTCGGCCCGCGGGCAGGACGTCGACGTGGATTACGTCGCCCTCCTCAAGGCCGCCACCAAGGGGCGCGACCTGATTCGCGCCTATGCCTACTCGGGGCTGGATCCCGAGAACGAGAACCAGCGGAAGTTCATCGACTTCCTCAACAAGAACGGCTACAAGGTCCTGACCAAGGACATCCGCAAGTTCGGCGACGGCCGCGTCAAGGCCAACCTGGACATCGAGCTGGTGGTCGACCTGTTCCGGCTCGCCGACCGGATGGACATCGCAGTGATCGTCTCTGGCGACGGCGACTTCGCCCCCGCCATCCGGGCCCTGCAGGACAAGGGCGTGCGCTGCGAGGTCATCAGCTTCCGCCCCAACACCTCGTCCGACCTGATCGCGGTGACCGATGAGTTCATCGACATCATGAAGGTGGCCAGCATCGGCCGGGGCACCAAGGAGGCCAAGGTGGCCCGCGGCATGAGCGCCCCGGAGATGCCCGCCAAGGAGGTCGTGCCCGAGTTCGGCTTCCGCGAGGCCTCGCCCTCCGTCGCGGCCGCCGCCCTGGCGGCCCTGCGCGAGGGAAAGCCGGCCTCCGGCCGGGTACGCGGCCGGGGCCGGAGCTCGGCCGCCGCGCTGCGAACCACCGAGGAGC
>JBOGSY010000024.1:0-13711 GCA_050691915.1 Candidatus Limnocylindria bacterium
GGTAGCCGGGATCGATCCCATGTCGAAGCCCCACGGCCGGGTGAACGCCATGTCGTCGTCGAACCAGCCCCAGTACGACTCGCGCAGGCCCTCGCGCCAGACCGATGCCAGCCACTCGGCGAAGTCGCCCCGGATCGAGCCGCGGTCCACGTCGTCGACCAGGTCGCCCAGCCCGTCCGCCACCTCCGCCGCGGTGATTGCGCGGAAGACGGGCCACGCGCGCTCCTTGAACGCGATCAGCGCGTCCGCACCCTCGAGCGCGGCCGCGAATTCCTCGACGTTCTCCTCCCCCATGCCCGCCGTCCAGTCCAGGCCCTCCGCCGGGTACGGCGCAACGCAACCAATCAGGGCGGTGGCCAGCACCCGTTCGGGCAGGACGGCGGCGGTCGCCAGGGCGTGCGGGCCCCCACCGGACCATCCCAGCACGTACGCCCGGACGGCACCGATACGGTCCAGCACCGTTCGGGTGTCGTCCGCGACATCGGCCACGGCGCGGCCCGGTCTCCGGGTGCTGGACCCATACCCGGGCCGGCTGAAGCTGACGTAGCGCAGGCCGCGCTCCGCGAGCGCCTCGACGAAGCGGTGGTACGGCAGCCCGCTGCCCGGCGTCCCGCAGTGAAACAGGAGCGGGACACCGTCCTGCGGCCCTGCCAGCCACACGTCCAGCGACCGGCCGTCCGCGGTGCTGATGTGCAGCGGCTCAGCCTCGGCCATGGTTAACATTATGGGCTCGGGTAGGGTGGGGCACCGCGCACCGCTCGGTCGGGTGGCCACGCATCTGCCCTCACCTGTCGCATCACAGTCACCCTAGAGGCAAGGTGATGGCGGGAGCGGCCCCGTCTTGCCCCCGATTGAGCGTGAACGGGCGCCGATCCGCGGCGTTTCCGGGGCCGGATGGTCTCTAAGGTGACCCACATGCGCAGGTGAGAAGATTTGCAGCCAAGCGGGCGTGGGCACGCGGCCCGCGCGCCGTCGGCTCAGCCGGCACCTAAAGGCGGGGGTGCGTCGACACGCAGGCTGACGACCTCGGTCGACTCGTGCTTGCCCTTCAGCTCCAGCGTGGTGCGCGGCAGCCCAGGGTCAAGGCCGGCCGCCGCCGCCGCATCGGCCGAGACGAGGATCTCCCCCGCGGCGGCCTGCGCCGCAAGACGCGCGGTCACGTTCACCGGGTCGCCCAGGACGGTCAGCTCCACGTGGCTGCCCTCCCCGACGGCGCCGAACCAGACCCGACCCGTGTTCACTCCGGCGCCCAGCGGGACCCATGGGCCGCCGGGATCGGCGTGGCCGGTGGCCCGCAGCAACGCCAGGGCCGCGTCCACCGCCCGGGCCGTATGCCGCTCCCCGGCCAGAACCGGGGCGAAGGTGGCGACCAGCTCGTCGCCCACGAACTTCTCGATCATGCCGTCGTTCGCCACCACCGCATCCGACGCGGCAGTGTAGAAGCGATTCAGCAGGGCGTTGAACTCGCCGGGCGACAGCTGCTCGGCCAGGCTGGTGGAGCCGCGGATGTCGGCGAACAGCATAGACCCGTCAAGCTCGGCACCACCGTGGTGGCGGATCATGAAGTTCTGGCACGAGTTGCAGACATTCGGGTTCGGGTCGGACGGGCGCTTGCCCAGCAGGCGCATGAGCGGGGCGCCGGGACCCGCGAACGGCGCGGCGCAAAGGCGGCAGCGTGGGTTGCTGGGGATGCGACTGAAGAAGTGCCGCCCCAACCGCTGAAAGGAGTCCGGGTTGGCCAGGTACGCGCGCCAGAACTCCTCATTGCGCGTGTCGACCGGCTTCTTGAGGCTCATCGGCCTCACATTCTCGCATCCGCCCCGTAGCGGCCGGATACCCTTGTCGCCAGTGGAGACCTACACCCGGGAGGACGCGGTCGAGCGCGCGGGCGTGACGGTCGCCTACGTCGACCGGCTGGTCGGGATGGGCCTGGTGCCGGCCGATGCCGACGACCGGCTGTCGATGGGCGGCGTCCGCCGCATCATGCTGCTCCAGGCGCTGGACCTGTCCGGGATCCCGCTGGAGGGCCTGGCCCCAGGTCGTCGGACGCGGGGAGTTCTCGCTCGATTTCATCGAGGCGGCGGGCTACGACGCCTTCGCGCCACTGGGGAGCACGACCTTCGCCCAGGTGGCCACCGAATCCGGCATCCCGATCGAGCTGCTGATGGCGATCCGCGAGGTGATCGGCGGCATGCCACCCCGGCCGGACGACCGCATGCGCGAAGACGAGCTGGCGATCGTCCCGCTGGTCCAGCTCCAGGTGGGCGAGGGGTTCCGGCCGGTGGTCATCGAACGCACCCTGCGCGTCTACGGCGACAGCCTGCGCCGGATGAGCGAGACGGAGGGCGAGTGGTGGCGCAGCGAGGTACAGGACGCCATGCTGTCCCGCGGCCTGACGGAGAAGGACGTGGCCGCCTACGCCCACGAGATGTCGCCACGCCTGTCGCAGGTCTCCGACCAGGCCATCCTGGCCATCTACCATGCCCAGCAGCGGCTGGCCTGGAGCGCCAACATCGTCGGCGGCATCGCCGGGGCGCTGGTCCGGGCCGGGCTCCATACCCGCTCCGAGCGCCCTCCGGCGATGTGCTTCCTGGACATCTCCGGCTACACGCGGCTCACCGCGGAGCGCGGCGACTCGGCCGCGGCGGCGCTGGCCGAGCAGGTCGCCCGGCTGGTGCAGCGCACGGCGCTCCAGCACGGCGGGCGTCCGGTGAAATGGCTGGGCGACGGGGTGATGCTCTACTTCCCGGAGGCGGGGCCCGGGGTGCTGGCGGCGCTCGGCATGCTGGAGGGCGTCGCCGAGGCGGGGCTGCCGCCCGCCCACATCGGGCTGCACGCCGGGCCGATCCTGTTCCAGGAAGGCGACTACTACGGCCAGACGGTGAACGTGGCGGCCCGCATCGGCGAGTACGCCCGACCGGGCGAGGTGCTGGTCAGCCAGGAGGTGGTCGAGGCGGCCGGTGAGCTGCCGAGGACCTTCCGCCAGATCGGCCCGGTTGAGCTCAAGGGGGTCGGTGGCGTGATGCAGCTGCACCAGGCCGTACGCGCCGGCTGATCCCGGTGCGCCACCCTTGCCACGAGCGGCCGCCGCGCGCATAGTCCTCCGGACGCCTTCGTCAGACCATCAGCCACGAGGAGGAACGACAGTGCAGATCCGCATTGCAGATCCTCCCGGCCGCTCGGAGCGGCGCTGACAGTCTCGAGCTGAGGCGCACAGCGCGCTCCTGAGTCCGGTCGGGGCCTTCCCACCTCCCGAACCCATGACCAGGAGCGCGTTTTGGTGCAACCCACGACCGCGTCGCGCCGGTCACGGCCCGCATGGCTCCTGGACGAGCCGTACGAGGACCACCCGCGCGGCACTCTCAAGTCGGGCAAGGAGGCCGAGATCTTCCTGGTGGAGCGACGCTTCGCCACGAGCGCCGGCCTGCTGGCCCACAAGCGATACCGTCCACGCTATCCCGGCAAGGGGGAGCTGCGGGCGCGGGGCTTCTCGAACGCGACCTCGTACCGCGGCGACGCGATCTACAAGGCCGGCTGGTTCCTGCCCACCCGCGACAAGAAGGCGCTGATGGGCGGCAGCCGCTACGGCCACGAGCTGGCCGGCAGGCTGGGGCCCATGCAGGAGTGGGCCACCCTGCGCCGCGCCTGGGATGCGGGGGCATCGGTCCCGTACCCCGTCGAACAGACCGATCACGGGCTGTTGATGGAGTTCATTGGCGACGAGTCGCAGGCGGCTCCCAAGCTCGGCGAGGCCCGGCTGTCGCCCGCCCAGCTGGCCTCGGCATGGGCTCAGCTGGTCGACAACGTGCGCGCCCTGACCGAAGCCGGGCTGGTGCACGCGGACCTGTCGGCCTACAACCTGCTCTGGTGGGAGGAGCGGCTGATCGTGATCGACCTGCCCCAGGCGGTGGAGTTCACCACCAACACCGATGCCTTCGAGCTGCTGCACCGCGATGTCGCCAACGTTGGCGCGTGGTTCGCCCGTCACGGGATGGCGCAGGACCTGGAGACCCTCTACGCCGAGCTGCTGGCCCTGGCGTGGTGACGGGTCGCGTCACGATTCCGGCGCCGCCAGCAGCCACAGGATCGGGTGGGTCGAGTCTGCGCTGACGGCCAGGACCGTGCCGCGCAGCACGTCCATGCCCACCAGCCCGGCCGCCGGCCCGGCCGGGTCGCCCATCTCCGGGCGGACGAGCAGGCGCCGGAGGTTTAGCCGGGCGTCCCCTGCCAGCAAGACCCGGTCGGGTGCCTCGTGCCCGAACGACTCCGTCCCACCGACCCCCCGGCCGGCGCTCAGCCGGGCGCCGCCCTCCAGGCCCGGCACGGCGGCGGCGCCGAAGTAGGTCCCCCTGGCCCCGGTGTCGAGCATGGTCACCACCGGGTCGAACGGCTCCACGGCCGCCCGGATCAGGACCGTGCCGTCGCCGTCGACTGGGTCCAGCTCCAGCGCGTGCATGTCCGGGTGCCGGGTGCGCAGCCAGGCGGAGATATCGGTCCATGGGCCGTCCACCAGGAAGAAGCGATTCCCCACCAGGTCCAGGATGGCGGTGGCGGATGGATGCAGGTGCTGGGGGCTGACGATCCCGCCGATCCCCCAATCGGCGAACTGGGGCGGCCCATCGATGGCCACGACGTCCACGAAGGCGAAGCGGCGCGCACCGATCTGCACCGACACCTGCGGCAGCCTCCATGACGGGACCGATGCGCCGCTGCTGTCCGTCCCCGCCTCGCCTGGCTCGGCGACCAGGCCGACCTGCTCCGCCAGGGCGGTCCGCAGGATGTGGTCGGTGGACCCCGTGTCCAGGATCAGGCGCGTGATGGCACCTTCGACGCGCGCCTCGACCATGGGGGCGTGGGTCTGGGCACGGGGCTCCCCGGAGCCCACGTCGAAGGTGATGGGCTCCTCCAGCAGGATCTGCACCCCGGCGGCCTAGTGACCGCCCACGCCGTCCACCTCCGCCCCGCCGTGATGGGTGCTCAGGAAGGTGAAGCACGAGGTGCACATGTTGGGATTGGCCTCCGACTGGCGCTTGCCCAGCAGGCGCATGAAGGGCGCGCCCAGGCCCGCGAACGGGGCGGCGCACAGGCGGCAGCGCGGATCGGTGGGAATGCGCTTGACGGCTTCCATGGAGTCCCCACGCGTCAGGAAGTCGCGCCAGAACGCCTCGTCGCGCGTGTCATCGGGCTTACCGGAGGTCATCGGTCCCTCTGCTGGGCCTGCCTGGGATTCGAACCGGGGTCCATTGTGCCCGCTGCGGGGTGCGCCTGCCGCAGTCCGCGGGCTGGCACACTGTGGGCATGCCCAGGTCTCCGAAGGCCACCAGGCCCGCAGCGCCGACCGACCCCAACAAGCTCGTTCGCCAGAAGGCGGGAACCTACCGGACTGCCGATGAACGCTTCGAGGTCCGCCAGGCCGGCATCGGCTGGTTCCTGGTCGACTCGGAGGGCACGAACGAGTTCGGGCAGGAGCTCGTCCGCGGGCCGTTCGCGACCCTGGCCGATGTGCGTACCTCGCTGCCCGATGCCCGCCGCACGACGCTTCGCTCGCTCCCCCGCCCGAAAGCGTCGAGGGCCGCGCGGGCAACGCCGCCCCGGGCAACGCCGCCCCGGGCACCAGCACCTCCCCCCAGCTGGATCGCCCGGCTCCCCAAGCGCGAGGCTGCTTCCGTCCGGGCCATGATCCGTGCGCTCGACCGCCAGGGGCTGCCGGATCCCGAGGAGCTGGTCAAGGCCGACCGCGGCCGCAGTCCGGTGATCGCCGCCCGGCTGCTGGAACAGCGGATGGCGATGATGATCGCGGAGCTGCCAGCCGTCGAGCGCGACCCGGCCCGACGCCTGATCCGGCGCGTGGTGGGACTGCTCACCGCCGACGGAACCGGCCAGTCGCCGCCGCTGCCGGGTTGGACCTTGGTGGAGCTGGGTCCTGAGCCGGAGCCTCCCAACCGGCGCATCGTCCTGCGGAAGTCCCCACCGGACGGCTGAGGCCGCCTCGCCCTTGGCGGGCAGGGCACAATGGGCGAGCGTTGCCCACGGCGTCGAGACAATCCAGACCGTCCAGATCGTCCAGACAAGGAGGACACCTGCCTTGAGCCGGCTTCTCGTTCACCTCGCCACCGGACCGGAGCATCCCACCCGCGCCACCCTTGCTTTCCTGGTGGCCCGCACCGCCCAGCAGCGCGGCCACGAGGTGGACGTCTTCCTGGCCGGCGACGCGGTTGGCCTGCTGCGCGACGCCACCCTTGACGCGGTCCAGGGCGTGGGCACCGGCAGCCTCCGCGAGCACTACGAGGCCCTGGCCGGCGGTGGCGCGCGATTCTTTGCATCCGGCATGTCCAGCAGGGCTCGCGCCGTGGATGCCGAGGCGCTGGGTGGCAAGGCCGTGGAGCTGGTGCCCCCGGACCGGCTGGTCGACCTCATCTTCGAGGCGGATCGGATCGTCAGCTACTGAGCGCAGCGGCGCGGCCCCGGGACGTGCCGGGGCCGCGCCGCGTCAACCTAATCGTCGGTGGGCGCCGCGTCCCCGGTCGGCTCGACGATCCAGAGACCGGTCCGCATGTCACTGGCGTACACGATCCCTGTCTCCGGGTCGATCGCCACGCCCCAGACCTCGGCCGGCCCGGTCCCGAGCGAGTTTGCATGGCGCTTGCTCGTGTTAGGCACGAACTGGCCGACCATGGTGGGGTTCGTCGGGTCGCTCAGGTCGAGCGCGATGATCCCGGCGCTGTACCACGCGGAGTACGCCCGATCCGCCAGCACCTCGGTGTTGTGGATCGACCACGAGCCCGGCGGCGTGAACGGCCCGGTGGCCGGCCCGCGGAACTCGCCGACCTGCCCCCACTCGTCGGCGCCGGTCTCCTGGTAGACCCGCAGGAAGCCCCAGGTCGGGGGATCCTCGGAAGTCGCGGTGAGCGTCACGGCGCCGCCGCCCATCGCCGCGCGAATGTCGGCCGCCAGCTCGTCGATGTCGGCGATCTGGAGGATCGGCATGCCACCCGTGCCGGACACGTCGCCACCCGGGCCGAACGGGTACGCGTCGTCGACGCTGATCAGGTTGCTGACGAACGCCAGCGCCCCCACATCGGCCGCCAGGCTGGCCTGGGTCCCCACGCTGCAGGGGGGCTCGCCGAAGAATTCGGGGTAGAACGGATCGATGGTATCCGCCAGGGCGACCTTGCCGGCCGCTCCCGCGTAGTTCGCCGGCTCGCAGCCCTCACCGGCGTCGAAGACCTCGCCCGACACCGACCCAAGGTCGTACAGCCAGGTCGCCGCCCACGGCTCCTGGATCCCGGGGTACTCGGTCGCGCCGGTCGCGCTGCTCGTGACCTTGATCGTCTCCGGGATCCCCGCGAAGTCCTCGTCGTTGGTCAAGAGGTAGCGCGTCCCGTCGACGTCGTATGGCGTCAGGGAATGGCCGTCGCCCGCATCGGTCACCCCGTAGAGGGTGCGACCGACCACCGATGGGCTCTCCGGCACGCTGACATCCAGCTTGATGAAGCCGGCATCCCAGTAGGAGACGTAGATCGATCCGCCGTCGTCGGCGAAGCGGACGCTGTGGGCATACGTGGCGGCGAAGAAACCGAGGCCCTGGAAGCTGCTGCTGACCGGGTCATTGCCGCCCTGGATCAGCAGGTCGCTGTCGCCGATGATCCCCCAGTCGGAGACGGGGGTCGGGTTGGTGGGGTCGGTGATGTCGGCGATCCAGACTTCGCCGCCGAAGTCCTCGCCGAAGACCATGGGAAACTCGTTGAACGGCAACGCCAGGGCGGCCAGCGTCCGCGTTCCGGCCTGCGCGAGGTCCAGCTCGTGCACGCCTGACGGCGTGGCGAAGAATGCCAGCTCGCTGGGATGCCGTGGATCGGTCACGTCGTAGAGCGCCAGGCCGGCCTGGCCCCTGCGGCCGCAGGGCTGGACACCGATGCCCAGCACGTCGCGGTCACCGATCCTGATCACGACCACGTCCTCGTTGGACGAGTCCTTCCGCGCACCCACGAAGCCGACCCACATCGGATGGGTCGGATCGTTGACGTCGACGATCTTGGCGCCCTGCCCGGTGCACTGGCCGCTCCAGGTGCCGACGTATGCGAACTTGCCGACCGATCCACCGTGGTCGAAGAAGGCGACATCGCCGTTGGGGACGCCCCCGCCGAGGTTGGCGTGGCCGAGGACGGTGAAGCCGTCCGCCACCAGCGGGCCTGCCCCGCCGGCCGCCACCCCGGGTATCTTGCGCTGGTTCCAGAAGTCGTCGACGCGACCGTGATACGGGTCGCTCGCCAATGCCGGCTGGGCGCTGAGCGCCAGGATGGCGCACCCGACCGACAGCCGCCTGAGCAGAGGTCGCATTGCGCGAATTGTCCGACCATCGGAGTGTCTCGTCTACCCGGTTATCCACACCGGCCGCCGCCGTCGATCGGTGCCACACGAACCCGACCGGCCCCAGAGGGCTCCGGCTGGTGGATAAGTGGGTCGACAGGCGGCGGACAATGGGGATGGTCGTACGGACGGGCGAAGTGCGGTCCACCCTGGATCGCCGCGACGGTGTCCGAGCCACCGCCGGACAGATTTCCGTACGCAGCGGCGTCCCAGCCCGCGCAGGCAGGAGGCCCGGTTGCGGGCGTCGCGGAGGTAGACGCAATGCAGGCTTTTATCGTCGAGGGAACCAACCAAGCGGGCGAGCTCGCCCGCCAGGCGGACGCCATCGCGGCCAGGGGCATCAACATCGAGGCCTTCTCGATCGCCTACGGCGAGCGGGGCGGGACCGTCTTCCTGGCACAGGATGAGGACGGCGTGCGGGCCGCTCTGACCGATGCGGGCTTCCGCTACCAGGAAGTCCCGATCCTGACCATCTCACTCGAAGACCAGCCCGGGATGGTGGCTTCGGCCGCTAAGCGACTGGCGGACGCCGGGGTGAACATTGAGCTGTTCCTGCCCGTCGACTTCGGGAGCGGGCGCAAGGCAACGGTCGCCATCGGTGTCGACAAGATCGCCGATGCACGACGAGCCCTGTCCGACCAGCTGATCGACTGGACGATCCCCGTCGTCGCCGTGCATGCCGGATCCGGCATGCGCTGAGCAACCCGGTGCAAGGGCGCGCCGCGCCGCCTTCTGCCCGGCGCGGCCGCCTTCTGCCCGGCGCGGCCGCCGTCTCTCAGCCGCCGGACCGCGATGATGGTCGCGCCCCGCGTCAGTGCCCGTGGGCAGAACGCTCAGCGGCACCGGCTTGCCGCGCCTGGCGTCGGAGCTGCGCCTGCAGCTCGTTCAGCTGCTCCTCCGTCATCTGGTCCACGTCGATGAGCTCGGAACGCGCCTCGCGGACCGCGTCCAGCAGCTCGTCGTGGACGATCTTCGACTCCTTCGACTGCCGGTTGGCCTCCATCAGGATCAGGATCCCCAGCAGGTAGGTGAGCACAGTCGTCGGCGTGTTGACGATCAACTGCCAGGTGTCGCTGTAGCCCAACGCCGGCCCGAGCGCCGCCCACGCCACGATGCCAGCCACCGAGAAGACGAAGAACTGCCACGATCCGCTGAACAGGGTCACCACGTGCGCCGCGCGACGAAAACGGTCGCTGACGGTTGGGTCGCCGTTGGCCCGCCGGCTGGTCGTCGATGCCTGGTCATCGTGCCCCTGCACCATGGCCGGTCTCCTCTTGCGTCGTTCGGATCCCCGGCCGGGCCAGAACGCACGCTGCGTGCCGATTCGGCTGCCGGCGGCTGAGGTCGGCCGAGGCCGGCCCTATCCGGAGATCAACGCGGTCCTCGACCGGCTCACCGCCGAGCCTCATCCGTTAGCCGAGGACCTCGAGCTGCTCGAGGAGCACCTGAACTCCCTGGCGCAGGCCGCAATGGAGGCCGAGCTGGAGGTCGAGGGGCGCACGGGCGGCTGACCCGCCGGTCATTCCGCGCCGGGATCCGGGCTCAGCAGCGTCGGCGCCGGCAGGCCGCCGTCCCCGGCCGCACCCTCGGCCTGATCGGCGCCGGGCGCCTGGTCCGAGGCCTCGCGCTCCCCCATCCGCCCCGCCGGGAGCAGTACCAGCACGATCAACGTGGCCAGGATTGCGCTCACGATCCCGATCATGAAGGTCGAGGCCACGGCCAGCGAGAAGGCCTGGTGGATGCCGCCCACGATGGCCGGGACCAGCGGCTCGACCTGCGGCCGGAACGCCTCCGGCACCTGCGCCAGGATGGAGGCTCCCAGGTCGCCGACGCCCGCCAGGTCGTTCAGGGCGGCATTGCCGCCTGAGGCGAACTGGTTGGCGAACTCGGCCGGCACCCCGGCGGCGGTGATCTGACGAGGCACCTCCTCCAGCAGACGCGATCCGAAGATGGAGCCGGTGATCGCCAGCCCAATCGTGCCGCCTACCTGCTGGAACAGCGTGATGCTGCTGGTGGCGGTGCCCAGCACCCGGATCGGCACCGCGTTCTGGACGACCAGGGTGAAGACGGCGAACGAGGGACCGATGCCCAGGCCGGCGACCGCCATCCAGAGCCAGACCAGGGGGCGTGGCGTATCGGCCCGCAGGTTGGTCAGCAGGAAGAGGCCCACCACCAGCAGCACCAGCGCGCCCGCGATCAGCGCCTTGTAGCGACCGGTCCGGGCCACCAGCTGGCCCGAACCCACCGCCGACAGGATCAGCCCGAAGAGCAGGGGCAGGATCTGGTAGCCGGACTCGGTGGCTGAGGCGCCGGCCACCACCTGGTACCAGCGCGGCAGGAAGACGATGACCGCGAAGAAGCCTGTGGCTGCCAGGAAGAGCGCCGCCACGCTGGCGGTGAAGGCGCGGATGCGGAACAGGCCCAGCGGCAGGATCGGCTCGCGCGCCCGCGACTCGGCCCAGACGAAGACCGCGGTCAGGCCAAGGCCCAGCGCGATCAGGCCGCCCACGTCCGCATCGGTCCATTCGCCGAACTGCTTGTTGGTGAAGCCGATGAGGATGGGAACCAGGGCGCCCACGAACAGGGCGGCGCCCAGGTAGTCGATGTGGCGATCCGCGTCACGCTCGCGGTGGGCCGGCAAGGTGCGCCAGATGACGAACAGGACGACCGCACCAATGGGCAGGTTCACGAAGAAGATCCAGTGCCAGCCGAAGTTGTCGGTGATCAGGCCGCCCAGGGCCGGACCGATGAGCGACGAGAGCCCGAACACGGCGCCGAAGAAGCCCTGGTACTTGCCGCGCTCCGATGGCGAGAAGATGTCGCCGATGATGGCCAGCGCGATCGGGAACAGGGCGCCCGCGCCCAGGCCCTGCAGGCCGCGGAAGGCGATGAACTGCCACATCTGGGTGGAGATCCCACATAGCAACGAGCCGAGCAGGAAGATCGCGACGCCCAGCACGAACAGCGGGCGGCGCCCGAAGATGTCCGACAGCTTGCCGTAGATCGGCCCGCTGACGGTGGCGGTCAACAGGTAGGCGGTGAAGGCCCAGATGTAGACGTCGTTGCCGCGCAGGTCGGTCACGATCACCGGCAGCGCGGTGCCGACGATGGTCTGGTCCAGCGCCGCCAGGAAGATGCCCAGCAGCACGGCCACCAGGACCTCGATCCGGGTGCGGTGGGGCAGCTCGATGGGGGCGCGATCGTGGGTCTGGGCAGCGGAAGTCATGCTCGACGAATCTCCAGGGCGGGACAGGGGGGTGTGCAGCTCGGGCCGGGCGACAGTCTAGCCGAGACCCGGTCTCGTGTCTTTTCGGCTCGATCCGCTACCCTCCGTCCATGTCCAGGCAGCCTGTCCTCGGCGTGGTGGGATTGGCTGCAGGCGTGCTCAGCGGCCTGCTGGGGATCGGCGGCGGCGTGGTCATGGTGCCCGCCCTGGTCCTGCTGGTGGGAGCCGGGCAGCACCGCGCGGAGGCAGTGTCGCTGGCGGCCATCGTGCCGATTGCCGCGGTGAGCGCCACCCTGTTCAGCAGCGCCGACAGCGTCGACCCGTCCGCGGCCGCGCTCCTGGCCGTCGGTGGCCTGGTGGGCGTGCGCGCCGGCGCCAGGCTCATGTACCGGCTGGACGAGGCATGGCTGGCGCGCACGTTCTCCGCCTTCCTGCTGGCGGTGGCCATCAGCATGCTGCTCAGATGAGCCCCGAGCAGATTCCCCTGCTGCTGGCGGTGGGCCTGGCCGCCGGCTTCCTGGCCGGCCTGCTGGGGATCGGCGGCGGGATCCTGCTGGTCCCGGCCATGGTCCTCCTCCTGGGCTTCGACCAGCACGTGGCGCAGGGAACGTCGCTGCTGGTGATCATCCCGGCCGGCCTGCTGGGCTCCTGGACCCATCATCGCCACGGCCACCTGGTGCTGCGCGACGCGCTCCTGCTGGCGGCCGGTGGGGTGCTGGGCGCCGTGGGCGGGAGCTTCTTGGCGCTCAGCCTGGACGACCAGCTGCTGCGGCGGCTCTTCGCCTTCCTGATGGTCGGGGTGGCGGTGCGCCTGCTGTGGCACAGCCGCTCGAGGCGTCCTCCCGCCCCCTGATCGCGACGAATTCGCCACCAGGTGGTGGTACCGGCGACGAAAGCCGCCGGGGAGCCCGCTTCCTGGCTGAAATCGCCACCGGCTGAGCGGTTTTGGCGAGGAATCGGCCTTCCACGGGGGGTCGGGCGCCACATCTTGGCCGATACCGCCACGGGCTGGCGATTTCCGACCGATGCGCCTCCCGCCCGCCTCCCTGCGAGCCGCGCGCGGGCGCACCCGGCTGACGCATGATATGGCCATGACCCACGCGAGCCTTGGGGAGGGCAGCGCCTCACCCATCGGTCCCGAGTCGGTGCTCACCTGCGCCGACTGCGGGGCGCGCAACCGAATCCGTCCCAGCCCCCGCGGCGTGCCGACCTGCGGCAGGTGCGCCAAGCCGCTTCCCTGGCTGGTCAGCGCCACGGATGGCACCTTCGAGCCTGAGGCGAACGCATCGGTCAGCGTGCTGGTGGACCTATGGGCGCCGTGGTGCGGCCCGTGCCGGTTCGTAGGCCCCATCCTGGAGCAGCTCAGCCAGGAGTTCGCCGGCCGGCTGAAGGTGGTCAAGGTCAACGTGGACGAGAACCCGGAGATCGCGCGCCGCTTCGACGCCCGCTCGATTCCGACCCTGGTGGTGCTCCGGAACGGCCGCCCGGTGGATCGGATCGTGGGCGCCATGCCCAAGGACCAGCTGACCGTTCGCATCAGCCCGTACCTGATCCGCCGTCCCGCCGCCTAGCCCCTTGCGGGGCGGCGTACGCTCATGCATGAAACCGATGCGTCCGGTCCACCTCCGCGCCGGCATCGGTCCACAGGAGGACCTTTTATGACCGAGCACCCGAACGCAGCAGCGGTCCGCACCATGGGCGATGCCCTGCGCAGCGGCGACCTCCAGGCGATGGCCGAGGCTCTCTCCGACGACGTGGAGTGGCACGAGATCGGACGGGCCGAGCCGATCCGCGGCAAGGCGGCGCTGGCCGAGCGATACATGGGCGCCGCCCCGCCGGACTGGGAGATCACCGGCGAGATGCACGACGTCGTGGCCAATGACGAGCACGCCGTCGCCCTGGTCGAGGCCACGGCCACGCGCGGCGGCCAGACCTTCAAGTACCGGACGGCGGAGATCTACCACGTCCGGGACGGGAAGATCACGGCCCGCTGGGCGTTCTCCGACGACACCGCCCGGATCAACGAGTTCTTCGCCTAGGGATCGTCGCGGGAGTGCGCCTCAGCAGGGGTAGTCTGCGTCGAAGCCGTTGGCGAAGTACTGGCTCAGGGCGACG
>JBOGSY010000025.1:0-13527 GCA_050691915.1 Candidatus Limnocylindria bacterium
ATTGCGCGCATCGAGGGTCGCCAGCTCGTCGATATGGGTGGCCACCGCCCGTCCGAAGGCCGCGACCGCATCCCCGCGGGCCACGGCCCCCGCTCCCCACCAGCCCGCCTGCGCAGCGCGCGCCGCAGCCACCGCGGCATCCACGTCCGCCTCGGTGGCCTCCGGGACCTCTGCCAGGACCTCGCCGAGGGCGGGTTCGAAGACCTGATACCGGCGGTCACCGCCGGCAGCCACGGACCGGCCGCCGACGTGCATGGCGGGCTGCCGCGCGTTCACGCGGCGCTCCCGCCGGCCCTGGCGGCAAAGGCCGGCATGACCTCCGCGGCAAAGCGCTCCGCGGCCTCGGCGAACTCTCCCATCTGGAGCCGCAGGTCCACCACCAGCAGCTCGATGCCGCGATCCGCGAAGCCCTGGAGCTGCTCGATGATGTCCTGCGGAGCCCCGGCGACCACCGCCCCGGCCAGGTCGTCGAACGTCTCGAAGGGCTGCTTCCAACGTTCGGTGGCCGTGTGCAGCAGGGCCTCGACCGGAAGCTTGGCCAGCGCCTCCTCGCGCGTGGCGGCGATGCTCACCGTCGGAATCGATCCGAGGCGGGGGGCGCGCCCGACCTCCCCCATCGACTCGCGGAGCCGCGCGGTCGCCACGTCGTAGCGCCGGAACGGGCACCGGCCGGGAAGCAACCCGTCGGCATACTCGCTGATCGCACGGATGGCGGTGTTCGACGCCCCGCCGTACCAGACCGTCAGGTTCCGGCTCGGAGCGGGATCCAGATGGAAGTCGGCCAGGCGGGTGATCTCCCCGTCGTACGTGAAACGGTCGGAGCCCGCCACTCCGCGGATGACCTCCACCATCTCGCGGCACAGCCGGATGCGCTTCTCGAACGGGATGCCGACCAGCTCCCACGGCCGGCGCGGTGTGCCAGGTCCCACCCCCAGCTCGACACGGTCTCCGGCAAGATAGGTCAATGAGCCCACCAGCTGGGCCGTCACCGCCGGGTGACGGAACGGCGTCAGCACGGCTGTTCCCAGGCCGATGCGCTCGGTCCTGGCCGCCACCGCGGCCAGGGTGATGAACGGGTCGACGAAGCGGGACCCCGGCAGCTCGAATCCGTGCGGCTCGAATCCTAGATTGTCGCGAACCCAGACGGAGTCGTAACCGATCTCCTCCAGGCGGTGAGAGAAGCCAAACAGGCGCTCGTGCGTCGATTCGGAGCTGAAATGGGGAAGCAGGATGCCGAAGCGCAATTCGGGCCTCTCGTTAGTCGACTAACGATTAGACGTTTCCATTCCGCGTGGCAGTATATCGGACACACGGCGTGAAAGGAGCGGACGCGTGAAGGATGCGACGGCGCCCGGGCCCCAGGCCGAAGAGCTCAGCTTCTTCAGCGACGGGTTCAGGCTGGCTGCCACCTACCGCCGGCCCGACGCGGACCCCATCGGCGGGGTCGTCTTCCTCCCCGGCTCGCGGGTCACCAGGGAGACGCCGTTCTATGCCGGCTACGTCGATGGCCTGGTCGCGGGTGGCATGGCCGTGCTGCTCATCGACTACCGTGGCTGGGGAAGGAGCGAGGGCGCGACGGGCACGCTGTTTCCGCTCGAGCAGGTCGCCGACGCGCGCAACGCACTCACCTACCTCGCGACCAGGCCTGAGCTCGCCGGCCGGGGGCTGGGGCTCTTCGGCGTGAGCATGGGAGGTGCCCACGCCGTGTATGCGGCGGGAATCGACGAGCGCGTGTCCGCCGCGGTGGCCGTGCTGTCGCCGATGGACGGCGAGCGGATGCTCCGCCAGACGCGCCGCGAGCATGAATGGATCGAGCTCCAGGCTGACCTCGCCGAGGATCGTCGCCGCCGGGTGCTGACGGGAGAGGGCAAGGCGGTCGATCAGCTTTCGCCGCCCACTCCGGAGCGCGCGCGGACGACTGCCATGGCCGCGGATCCAACCCCACCGATCCCGCTGGCATGCCTGGAGGCGATCGCCGAATATCGGCCGCTGGACGTAGTGGGTCGCATCGCCCCGCGGGCGATGCTCTGGTTCGCCGCGACGCAGGACCCGGTCTGCCCGATCGAGCATTCCCGGCTGGCCTACCAGCGGGCGCGGGCGCCGAAGCGGCTGGTTGAGATCCCCAGCGCGGAGCATTACGGGACCTACCTGGCTCATCGGGACCTGATCCTCGAGGAGTCGGTTCGCTGGTTCCGGGCGCACCTGCGGCCCGACCGCCCCCGCATGCACGAGGCGGTCTGAGCTGCCATGCCGCGCATCGCGATCATCGGCACCGGGGGAACCATTCAGAACACCGACGCGGGGCGCCTCTCGCTGGAGACCGTGCTGGCCGATATCCGGGCCCATGGATCGCGGCCTCTCCCGGCCGACGTCGAGCTCGAGACCACCGAGCTGCTGTCCGGAGGGGCCGAAACCTTCGGCCCGTCGGAGTGGCTGACCATCGCGACCGCGGTGGACGCCGCGGCACGACGCGATAATGTCGACGGCGTGGTCCTGACGCATGGCACCTTCACCGCCGAGGAGACCGCGTACGTGCTGCACCTGGTCATCCGCAGCGCCAAGCCGATCGTGCTGGCCGTCTCGCAGCGGAAGCACGATGCCATCGGCAACGACGGGGACCGAAACCTGGTCGACGCCATCCGCGTCGCGGGCGCGCCGCAATCGGCCGGCATGGGCGTTCTGCTGGTGGTGAGCGATGAGATCCATTCCGCCCGGGACGTCACCAAGGAGCACCGCCACCTGGCGGGCTTCCGATCGAATCATGGCACCCTGGGCGGCATCGAGTCCGACCAGGTCACGTTCTATCGGCGTCCACTCCGGCGGCACACCGTGACGTCGGCGCTGGACCTGGCCGCCCTGGCGGAGATGCCCCGGGTCGACATCGTAACCGCCTATCCCGGCGCCGACGGCTCCGCCATCGAGGCGTTCATCGCGGCGGGCGCGCAGGGTCTGGTGACGAGCGGCTACGCCTACAGCGGCGTCGCGACCCCCACCCAGATGGAGCTGCTCCGAGCGGCTGCCGAAGGCGGACTGGCGGTGGTCCTGGCCAGCCGCGGGCGGGAGGGCCGGATCCCGGACGCCGGCCGCGACTGGGGCGTGCGCGGCGACAACCTGACGCCCCAGAAGGCAAGGATTCTCCTGGGCCTTGGCCTGACGCTGACCCGCCGGCGCACGGAGCTGCAGGAGCTGTTCGACACGCATTGAGGTGCTGCCATGCAGCTGGACGGAAAGACGATCCTGGTGACGGGCGGCGGGCACGGCATCGGCCGGGCCTACTGCCACCGCATCGCGGCCGAGGGAGGACGGGTGGGCGTGCTGGACATCGACGGTGAGGCCGCTCGCGCGGTCGCGGCCGCGATCGGGGAGCGGAATGGGGCCGCGCTGGCCCTGGAGACGGACGTCACCGACCTCACCGCGCTCGAGACGGCGGCCGGACAGTTGGCCGAGCGCTTCGGCGCGATCAACGGACTGGTCAACAATGCCGGGATGCTGACCATTCGTCCCATCTCCCGCGTGGGGTTCGAGCTGATCCCCGACGCCGAGTGGGACGAGCTGTTCCGCGTCAACGTCAAGGGCACGTGGCATGGCTGCCGCGCCGCGGCTCCGCACCTCCGCAGGGCGGGGGGCGGTTCCATCGTGAACATCGGGTCCGGGACGTTCTACTACGGCAGCCCGACGCGACTCCACTACGTCGCCTCGAAGGGAGCCGTGATCGCCATGACGCGGGTGCTGTCGCGGGAGCTGGGGAGCGATGCCATCCGGGTCAACACCCTGGTCCCCGGCAGCACGCTCAGCGAGGACGACCCCAGCCCGGAGATCGTCGAGATGCGGAAGGCTCAGCTTGGCAACCGCTCGCTGAAGCGCGTGGAGCTACCCGAGGACCTGGTGGGTGCCCTCGTCTTCCTGCTCTCCGACGACAGTCGCTTCGTGACCGGCCAGGCGCTGGTCGTGGAAGGCGGCGGCATCCTCCACTAGCGCCGCTTGGCGCGCTGCGCGGTGGCAGGCTTCGATGCCCTCACGTCGTCCAGCTCGGCCAGGGCAATCTCGCGTGCGGACCGATGGCGGGCGGCGACTGCCGCGGCGCGCTCCTTCTCGAGGAAGGAGACGTGCTGCTCCAGGGCCTTCACGGCCTGCTCCGGGTCCCCCGCGGCGATCGCGTGGTAGAGCGCGGTGTGCTGGTCCAGAACGCGCCGCCGATCATGGCGCCTGAGAAGCTTGTTCGTTCGCGGCCTGACGATGTGGATGGCCGTCATCGGAAGCTCGAGCAGGCGGTTTCGCCCGGCGCGCGCGATCTCCCTGTGAAAGCGGACCTCCAGCTCCAGGAACTCGGCGAGCTTGAGCGACGGCTGCGCAGCCGCCTCCAGGATGTCGCGCATCTGCTGCAGGTCCTCATCGGTCCTGCGGGCAGCGGCCAGGGCGACGCAGGCCCGTTCGACGACCAGCCGAGCCTCGTCGACCTCGGCCACGGAGATGTCCCCTGCGTCGAACCAGAGCCCGTAGGTCTGCCCCACGGACTCGGCCAGCACGTCCGTCTGCGGCGACACCACGAAATGCCCGCCCCGGGCACCGCGCTGGGTCCGCAGCATGCCGTGCGCCCGCAGGAGCTTGATGGCTTCCCGCACGGTCGCGCGGCTGACCCCGAACTCGGATGCCATCTCCGGCTCGGTCGCGAGCCGGTCGCCGGGACGAAGCGTTCCGCGCACCAGCGCATCCCGGAGCTGGCGCGCGATCTGATCCGCGGCGGATCGCGGCTCGACGAGCGCGGGACGGAACCTTCCCGTGCGGCCTCCCGGGCTATCGGCCCGCGTCTGGGTCACCCGTCCCTCCTCCATGTTGGCTGTGGGGTGCACATCGTACGCCCGCGTGGTGCTCGCCGAAAAGTCGTTAAAGTATGACATATGGATCCGGAAGCCGAGGCACGGCGCGCGTGATCGACGGTCCGCCGCTCGTCATCGTCGGGATGGCCGTGATCGTCTTCCTCGCCGGCATGAGCACCGGCACGACCGGGCTCGGCTTTGCCCAGCTCTCGGCGGTCGGCCTGGCCTTCGTGGTGGATGCGAAGTCGGCCGTGATCCTGCTCGCGATCACCGTCCCGCCCGTCTCCACCGTCCAGCTCCTGCGTCACCGGTCCAGCATGGGAGAGTGGCGCAGCCGGATGGCGGTGCTGTTCGCCTGCTGCCTGATTGGCGTTCCAATCGGTGCGTTCCTGCTCACCGTCCTGCCGGTGCGGATCATCGCCCTGCTGCTCGGCATGTTCACCCTGGCCTTCGTTGTCACCCGCCTTCGCCGCCCGACCTTCGGCATCGGGCCGCGCCACGAGCGCCTCATCGCGCCGCTGGTCGGCGTCACCGCCGGCATCTTCAACGGCACAATCGGCGTCTCCGGGCCGGTGCTGGGCAGCTACCTGATCGCCATCGGCGTTTCGGCCGCGACCTTCGCGTTCACGATCCAGACGCTCTTCCTGACCATGACCCTGGTGCGGCTGGGCGGGCTGGTGGCCCTGGGCGAGATCAATAGTCCGCTGCTGCTGACCGGTGGTCTCCTGCTGGTCCCTGCGCTGACCGGCCAGTCGGCGGGATTCTGGCTCCAGGGCCGGGTCTCGGAACGCGGCTTCGAGCGTGCCGTGCTGGTGGTGATGGCGATCGCCGGCGTGGGGCTGCTGCTTCGAGGCATCGCCCCCGGCGCCTGAGCTACGGCCCGCGCCAGCACGCCGCCCACGTCTTCCGGTCGCTCATCCGGGTGCGCGAACGATCCGCCTGCTGAGCATCTCGACAAGGCGAACCAGGACCAGCGCGAGGGCGACCAGGAAGAAGATCAGGGCGTAGAGCCGCTCCATGGAGAAGGGTGTGCCGAATCGGTCCACCAGCCCGCCCAGTCCGACCACGGCCACCAGCACCTCGCCGTTGATCAGGCCCTTGACACCGCGCGCGGTGCCCAGCCGCACGCCGGCCAGCAGGAGCGGGAAGGCAGCCGGCACCCGAATGCGCCAGAAGAGCTGGCGCTCGGTCGCGCGGAACGAGCGCCCCATCTCGACAAGCGAGGGATCCACGTTTCTGATGCCGGCGAAGGTGTCGACGATGATCGGAAAGATGGCAAACAGGATCACGGTCAGGACCCGCGTCGGATAGCCGATCCCGAAGATGAGGATGAAGACCGGCACGAAGGCGACCATGGGCGCCGCCATCGCGGCGTTGACGTACACGTCGAGGGCGTACTCCACGACGCGATAGCGTCCCATCAGGGCACCGATGGTGATGCCGAGCACGATCGAGAGCCCCATGCCCAGGGCCAGGGTCAGCAGGCTGACGCCCAGCGCGTTGAAGATGGTCCCGTCGACCAGGAATTGCCACAGAGCGGCGAAGATCTCGGAGAGCGGTGGCAGCACCGTCAGATCCGCGGTCCGGCCCACCACCTCCCAGGTCGTGACGATGGCTAGCGCCGAGATCAGGAGTGGCAGGTTGCCGGAGAGGCGTGACCGAAGGGAGTCGCGGAGCGGTCGCTGGGGGGCAAGGCGCGAGCCGATCGCCTCCTGTCGTCCGGCCATCGCGGTGCTCAGGAGCTGGGCTCGGCCGCGCCGCCGAGGATCATGCCGCGCAACCGGTCCCAGACGTAGGAGGTGAGCTCCACGAAACGTGGGCTGATGCGCGTTTCATCGGTGCGAGGGCGGGGAAGGTCGATGTCGATGATCTCGGAGACGCGCCCCGGCCCGGTGGCCATGAGGACGACCCGATCCGAGAGGAAGACCGCCTCGTCCATGGCGTGCGTCACGAAGGTGACCGTCTTGCGCGACGCATCCCAGACGCGCAGCAGATCGGCCTGGAGCAGGTTCCGGGTCTGAGCGTCGAGCGAGCCGAACGGCTCGTCCATCAGCAGGATCTCGGGGTCGACCGAGAGGGCCCGGGCGAGCCCGACACGCTGCTGCATGCCGCCGGACAGCTGTCGGGGATAGGCCCGCTCGAAGCCTTTCAGGCCGACGGTGGTGATGTTCTGCCGGGCGGTCTCTTCGCGGGTCTCGCGATCCACGCCGCGCAGCTGGAGGCCGAACTGGACGTTCTCGAGGACGGTCAGCCATGGCAGCAGTGCGAAGTTCTGGAAGACGACGGCCCGCTCGGGACCAGGTCCGGTGACCGGCTTGCCCATCACCCGCAGCTCGCCCTCCTCGTACGGAATCAGCCCGTCGATGATCTTGAGCAGGGTGGTCTTGCCACACCCGCTGGGACCGATGAGGCTGACGAACTCGCCCTCGCGGACGGTGAGGTCCACTCCGGCGAGCGCACGGAACGAGTCATTCGCATTGGTGCCGGCATACACCTTGCCGACGCCCACCGCGTCGATGACCGTCCGATCGTGGTCACTCAACGCCCTGGACCCCCTTCCAGCGCGCGAACCGGCCCTCGATCCGCCGCGCGATCTCCATCAGCAGCACACCCTCCAGGACAGCCAGCATCACGATGGCGAAGACGTAGGCCGGCTGGAAGCGAACCTGGAATTCCAGGATCAGGCTGCCGATGCCGGCCCCGATGAGCGACAGCTCGGCGATGATCATGCCGATGATGGCCCGGCCCAGCCCCAGCCGGACGCCGGCCATGATGGCCGGGACGGCGCTGGGCAGGATCACGCGACGCAGCATCTGGCCGCGGCGCGCGCCGAAGCTGCGTGCCATCTCTTTCAGCTCGGCACTCACCTCTCGGACGCCGATCATGGTGTTGATCGTCATGTAGATGAAGGAGAAGAGGAAGACCACCACGATCCGCCCCGCGAGCGTCAGCCCGAAGACCAGCTGGACGATGGGCACCAGCGCGATCATCGGCGCGGCCAGCAGGATGGTCAGATAGGGCGTGGCCACGTTGGCCACCGCGCGGCTGCTGCCCATGAGGACGCCAAGCGGCAGGCTGACGGCGAGGGCGGCGAGGTACCCGCCGACCAGCGCCTGGTTGGTGATGACCATCCCCTCCAGCAGCGAGCCCTCCGCCCAGCCCGCCGACAGGAGATCGGTGAGCGCCGCCAACGTCCGGGTGAAGGTCGGCATGGCCAGCCTGACCTCGTCATTGCCGATCAGCTGCCAGGTGCCCAGGAACAGCGCCAGGATGCCCAGGCGCAGCGTCGGCTTGAGCCAACGCTCGCGCTGGATCGACCGCTGGGGCACGCCCTGAACCGCCATGCGAATGTCGCGCTCCTGTTTGAGATGACGGGACGCCCGGTGGATTATCCGCCGGGCGCCCGTTCGGAATTGGGGCCGAGAGGCTCGCGCCTATTCGGCCAGGACCTCGTCGAGGAAGCTCCTGTCCACCACGTCGGCGAAGTCTCCAACGTTCTGGAATCCTGCCGCCTCGCTGAAGAAGTCGATGGTGAACTGCACCTCGTCCTCGCCCAGGTCACCCTCGCGGGGCAGGATGCCCAGCTCCAGGTACTGGTCGACGATGCCCGGGATGAGCTCCGGAGCGACCTCGGGCAGCCGCTCTTCAGACTCCTGGACCAGGATGTCCGGGTCGTCGTAGATCTCGTCCCACACCTGCAGGTGGGTCCGGATGAAGTCCTTGATCAGCTCCTCGTTCGCACTGAGGAACTCCGGCGGTGCGGAATACACGCCCGCCACGACCGGGAAGTCCTCCACGAAGTTGGCGATGATGCTGAACTCGCCGGGGCGCTCGGCCTCCAGCTGCTGCCAACCCTGCAGATCGAGCGGGCTGGCATCCAGCTGATCCTGGAGCAGGGCCGCGAGCCGGTTCTCGGACCCGTCGATGATCTGGATGTTGGGCTCGGCATCCGGGCAGGTCTGCTCGAACCAGTTCAGGGTGAGGAGGCCGGTGATATCGGTCTGGGCATGAATCGCCACGCGCTGGCCGTCCAGCGACTCGCACGTCGCAAACTCCTCCTTGGCAACCAGCACGAACTCGTTGATGTACCGGGTCAGGAAGAACTTGTTGGTCAGGCCCGCGTCGATCGCGGTCATGGTGGCGGCGGCACTGGCCGAGGCGATGTCGATTGCGCCCTCGGTTGCCGCCTGGATCTCGGTTGACGTCGAGCTGAACTCGGTGACCTCGATGTCGTAGCCCATGTCATTCATGCGCTCGATCGTCATCTCGGTCGGGATGAACGCCACCGAAAGGGTCCCACGACCGAACTTGGCTGAGCCGGATTTCTCGCCGTCGGCACTTGCGCCGGGCGAGCTTCCGGATGTGCATGCGCTGAGAAGGAATCCTCCGATGACGAGCAGGGCTCCTATCCGGTGCCGAAACATCGCGCTCCTCCTAACGACCGCCGAAACGTCGGGCTAACATACTTCAGACATACCCCCGCCAACAACCCGGTTTCTCTTCCCATCGCCCAGGGGAGTATCGTAACAATCTAATCGTCAGACATACGTCTCGATAGTGTCGGGACGAGGGCGCGTAGTCAAGGAGGAGACGGTGAAGTTCGCCTGGTTGTGCAGCCACGAGTCGTACCAGCCCGAGGAGCTCGTTGAGCAGGCGGTCGCTGCCGAGAGGGCCGGGTTCGATGCCGTCTTCGCGTCCGACCACTTCCACCCGTGGGTCGATGACACGTCGGCAGCCGGGTTCGTGTGGAGCTGGTTCGGCGCGGTGGCGGCTCGCACCGAGCGTGTGGAGCTGGCGACCAGCGTGACCGCGCCGCTCTATCACTATCACCCGGGCTTGATCGCCCAGGCGGCGGCCACTGTCGACCGTCTGTCGCAGGGCCGGTTCCGATTGGGCGTGGGCACCGGCGAGGCGATCAACGAAGGTCCGCTGGGCTTTTCGTTCCCAGGCTACAAGGAGCGGTCGGCGCGCCTGACGGAGGCGATCGAGATCATTCGGCGCCTGCTGGCCGGCGAGAAACTGACCTACGAGGGCACTTACTACCGGACCGATCGGGCCAGGCTCTACAGCCCGCCGACGGCCGAGGTTCCGATCTGGATGGCGGCGGGCGGCGAGAAGTCGGCAGAGATGGCGGGGCGTGAGGCGGACGGTCTCATCGTCAGCGTCAAGGATCCGGAAGAGGCAACCACCAAGATCATCGGCCCGTTTCGACACGCGGCCGGCCAGCCGAAGACGATCGTCGCGACCCGGTGGTGCGTCCTCGCCGAGAACGACGACGAGGCGTGGCAGGCCCTCAGCTCGATGCGCGGCCTGCGCGCGCCCGGGCGCCTGGAGGCCGTGGATCCCAAGGACCTGCGGGAGCGTGCGGACGAGATGCCGAGGGATGAGATCCTGGGGAAGTACGCGCGAGCCAGCTCGCTCGACGGGCTGATCGAAACCTATCGGCCCCTGGTCGACGAGGTCGGCGCGGATTACGTCTCGGTCCAGGTGGCGTCGCTCGACCCGCTGGCGACGATCGAGATGGTCGGCCGCTCCGTCCTGCCCCGACTGCGCGAGCCCGTGGTCGCCTGAGCGGGGTCGCCCGCCCCGAGACGTCGGGCAGTCGCCGGAGAGCCCCCATGCTCCGCCTGCAGCTTGGCACGCTGAGCCTGTTCACCGGCTACCACGCGCTGCTGGTTCTGACCCCGCTCTACCTGTCCGCCATCGGGGCCAACGAGCTGGTCATCGGTACGGCGACGGGCGCCTTCATGCTGCTGGCGGTCGGCGGTCACATCGCCGCGCCCAGCCTTGTCCCGCGCTGGGGAACGCGTCGCCCGTTCCTGCTGGCGCTGGTGGGTACCTCGCTGGCGGCCCTGGCGCACGTGCCCATCACCGCCGCCGCTGCGGTCGTCGCGCTCAGCGCCGTGCGAGGCGGGATCTACGGCCTCGGTGCCGTGATCTCGGCCACCGCAGTGGCACACCTCGCCCTTCCGGCCCATCGGGCGGGAGCGCTGGCACGCTACGGCTTTGCGGCAGCCCTCCCCGGCCTGCTCGGCTCGACGGCTGCCGTGTTCGTGGCCGAGGAGGTGGGGTTCACGGCCGCCTTCCTCGCCGTGGCGGCGGTCTCCCTGCTGCCGGCGCCGCTGCTGCTCGAGCGTGACGTCCCGAGCGTGGCGAGCGCCCCCGAGGACGATGCTGGAATGGGGCCGTTGGGTCCGGCCGCGCTCACCGTCGCGCTGATCTTTGCGGGCTTCGCGATGGTCTACGGTGCGGCGCTGACCTTCGTCCCCGTCCACCTCACCCGCGCCGAGTCGGCTGCCTACCCGTTCGTCCTCGCCACCGCGCTGGGCCTGGCCGCCTTCCGGCTGGCCGGGGGCGGCGTCGTGAAACACGTCGACCCGGCTGCGACGCTGGGTGCCGGCCTGCTGTTGGGCTGCCTGGCCATGGCACTCCTGGCCTTCCTGCCGCCGGGCGTGGCGCCGCTGGGCGGCCTGGTGTTCGGCGCCGGCTTCGGCCTGGGTGGCACGGCGACCCATTCCATGCTGACCACGACCACCCAGTGGGACAGCCTGGGCAGGGCCAACGCCGTCTTCAACGTCGCCTGGAGCGGCGGGATGGGTCTGGGCGCCGCGGCATTCGGCGTCGTCGCGACCGCGCTGGGGGTCATCTCGTCCTACCTGCTGGCCGCCGGCTGGCACCTGCTGCTGGGCGCCACGCTGCTGATCTGGCTGGCGGCGAGGGCTCGCCGCCAGGGCCATCGTCCAGCGGGCCAGACCTGAGGGTGGCGCTACCGGAAGTTCGGGGTGACGCCCTCCGCGAACATCGTCAGCTGCTCGTCGTAGTGATCGATGCTCTGGTAAATGAACTTCATCTCGTAGTTCAGCACCCCGGCATCCACGTAGTGGCGCAGCTTCTCGCTGATCTCGTCCGGCGTCCCGATCAGTCCGGCGGCCTGGATCGCCTCCGGGTCGGGATGGTCGGCGAATCCTTCGGTCAGCGTGCTCAGCGTGTGCGCCGCCTGCGATTGCGCCTTCTCGCTGGTCTCGGCCACGCTGACGTACACCTCGGTACCGATGTCGAAGTCAACGTCGCCACGACCGTACTCGGCCGCGCGATCCTGCAGCTCCCGGATCCTGGCCGGATAGCCGTCCGGCGCGATGAACGGCGGAAGCCAGCCCGTCGCCAGCTCCGCGGCGATGTCCACCGAGTTGGGACCGCCGCCCCCGACCCAGACCGGCGGGTGCGGCTTCTGGACCGGCTTGGGATTGATCTCCGTCTCCGGGAAGCTGATGAACTCGCCCTCGTAGGAGGGGAAGTCCTCGGTCCAGATGGTGCGCATCGCCTTGAAGTAATCCTTGGTCCGCGGGTACTTGTCCTTGCGGGAGACTCCCAAAACCTCGAAGTCCACGTTGTGCGTCGTCTTTGGCGCGCCCACCCCGATGCCCAGGATCAATCGGCCGTCACTCAGGACGTCGACGTTCGCCACCTGCTTGGCGGCAATGATCGGATTCCGGAAGGGCAGGCACAGGACGGCGACACCGATGCGGATGGTGGAGGTGATGCCCGCCACGAAGGCGAGGTTGGTGAGCGACTCGAAGAACTGCGGCGGCGCCCCGGCCGCCTCCACCACTTCCAGCGATGCGCACGAGACGTGCGTTCGGTCCTGGAGGCTCGTCCAGGGAATGAAGTCATGGACCCACAGGCAATCGAAACCCAGCTGCTCGCCGCGAGCCGAGATCCGCCGCACGGCATCCACACTCGCCAACGGGCCGGCAACCGGCAGCCGCAGCCCGAACTCCACTCGCTTGGTCATCGGTGCGCCTCCACGCTCGTATCTGGATCTTGTGATTTGGGTACCCCGTCGGGCAATGCGCCTCAGTCCCCCTGCTCCCGGCCGAGCAGCTGCATGGCCGCCGCCAGGTAGACCCTGGAGCAGGCGGCCAGGTTGTCGACCGAGACGACCTCCCCCACCCCCGGCTCGTACATCGAGTAGAAGCCCGACATGTTCAGGCCACCCGCTCCATAGGTGATGCCCGGAATGTCGAACTCGGCCAGCGGCGAGTTGTCGCTGGACACGGAGAAGCGCTCCGGGTTCGGCGTCGTGACCGGTGAGCCGAACACGGTCTGGTGGCCGCTCGCCACCGCCTGGGCGACCGGGTGGCCGATGTCGATCTCGTTGCCCTTGGAGGCGACGAAGATGTCGACCGTGGCGTCCAGCTCCGGATCCCGCTGCTTCTCCCGGGCAACGAGCTCCTCCAGCTCTCGCTTCACCCCGGGAATCTCCTGGTCGGGCAGCAGGTTGACGTGCAGGTACAGGCTGCAGTAGGAGGGCGTCATCGACGGCTTGTAGGGCATGCCACCGTAGATGCCCCCAACCGAGACCAGCAGCTTCATGAACGGATGCGGATGACGGCGCTGGTACTCGGGCTCCCACTCCCGGATCGCCTCGAACAGGCGGAAGGCCTTGGGGATCGGGTCGAGCGACCGTTCCCGCGAGAAGGTCGCCTGGGTGATCCCCGCGACCCGGATCCGCACGAAGGCGTAGCCGGCATTCGCCACCTGCAGGCGGAGGCCGGTTGGTTCCCCGTTGATGCAGAAGTCCGCGGTGACGCCGTGGTTGACCATGAAGCGCGCGCCGATGCCGCCGCCGCGATAGCGGACGCCCTGCCAGTCGTCGACGGGCCCCTTCTCGATCTCGCCCACCACGCCGGCCACGATGATCTGGCCGGCG